>JAPPDQ010000409.1 GCA_028875495.1 Chloroflexota bacterium | reverse complement strand
GTGAAGGTCGTCTGGTGGAAAAATCTATCCCTCTCTTACCTCTGCGCTCTCTGTGTTCTCTGCGGTGAATCTTCTTCTTGTTTTGAGCAGTTACTTGAAAGCTTGTCGAAGGGTCGAGGTGCTGTTCATGGTTCCGACTACCGGCCGGCTCACTTTCCCCGGCTGCTTCTGACTGTACACAGAACCAAATCTATCAAGCATGGTGGTTCACTACCACATCTTCCGCGGTACGCTACAGCATCCTGAGCAGCGGAAGCTCTAGGGCAGCCGCCGTATTCTGGGCAGCGCCACGACCGCGGTGACGCCCACCAATGCCAGAATGGCTCCGTTCACCAGCAGTGCCCCCGGCGCGCCTATTGCCTCACCCAGTGCCCCCACGCCCACCTTGCCCACCGGTCCCACACCGATGCTCAATGTCCACGAACCCATAGCCCGGCCGCGCTGCTCGTTTGGTACATTCTCCTGCATCAACGTTCGGTTCAAGGTATCCAAGCTCATGGCACAGCCGTTGACCCAAGCCAGTATCGCCAGGAAAAACAGCATGTGAGACGCTAAGGAAAACGCCATCAGACCCAGCCCAAAGCCCGTGGTGATAGCCAAAACCAGCAGGCCCTTCCGTCTGAAGTTCCCAAGGTTGGCCAAGACCAGCACACCCAGCAGTCCCCCCAACTGTCCCACACCCGTCATTATCCCTAGGCCGGTCGCGCCAACGCCAAGGACATCCTTGGCAAATACGGGAAGTAGCGTATAGTGGCTGAATCCGAATATCTCGATGGCGATTGTCATCAGCATGAGGGTCATGAGGCTGCGGTTTACACGCAGCAGATGGACGTAGCTAACCAGGTTCTCCACCACCGACCCTCGCTCGGCCACCGCCGCCTGACCCACATCCCGTGTGCCCATCAGCACCACGGTCGCAAGGCCGTAGATGGCCGCTACCATCAGATACTGTTCACCAATGCCCAGGGTCGATATGACGACGCCACTGAGCAACGCGCCTGCCATGCTTCCCAGCGACATAGACACGCTGCTCAAGGCCATCCCATTAAGGGCGTGGGTCGGCCCGGTAATGTCGTAGGTGTATGCCTGCCGTACCGTCATGAGGAAGGCCGAAACGGTGCCGGTAAGCGTGGCCAAGCCCAGCACGTGCCACACCTGGGCTAGGCCGGTCAGCAGCACAAGCGCCATCAGACTCGCCGACCCGGCCGCGGCGAGAACAAGGAAGCGGACAAACAGCTTGCGGTTCGCCCAGTCAGCGACCGCACCTGAGACGATCCCCAGGAAAAAGGCCGGCGCCATGTTCGCGGCGGTGGCGATGCCAAGCATGAACACCGAATCGGTCATCTCGAAAATCAGCCATCCCAGGCTGACTCGCTCCATGCCGAAACTCACCGATTGGATGACCGTGGACCCCCACAGGAGGCGAAAGTCACGGTAGCGAAACGAGGTGGCCCACTTGGCCTCTGAAAGGTACTTCATCATCGTGACGAGATTCGCAAACTCAATTCATATCCTTAAGAATAGCCTGAATCTAGGTGGGGTAACTCAAACTAACCGCCATGCGGAGGTTTACAGGCGGAACGGTATCGCTGGCCGTGGGCAGCCATCGCAGGCTCCGCATCTCAAGAACGGAAGATCGAAACCGGCAGCTTCTGTCCTTACCTTTACGAGATGCCACACTCGGTTTCAGCGACGATCTTTATCAACTATCGACCCTGAAAGGGATTCTCCGACAGCGCAGAATATAACCAACCCTTCCGAGCGTCGTAGATCAGGCGTCAATACCCATAACGCGAGCGGCTGTTCCGCCAATAATCGACCCGCGTTCACTCTCGGACAGGAAATCGCAGTGCCTGCGGTAATAGTCGAGAGTCTGACGATAAGTGCTGAACCGGGCAACCATAGGCATGTCGGTGCCGTATATCAGCCTTTCGGCGCCCACGTGCTTTACACATTCCCGTAAGGCGGATTCCGTCTCCGTCCAGGGATACTCGAAGAGGTTGCCCAGTTGTATGACGAAGAGCAGTTGCAGGTGGCACTGTGGAGCGTCGAAAGTCCTCCAGATGGCGTCCGGAAAATCGAACCTGTCGCCGTCTAAGAAGAGACGCCAGTTCAGCCCGTGCGTAATTACGACGGTGAGGTCGGGGTACCGCTCCATCCATCTCTGCAGAATCCGATGCTCGTTCAGATACCCCTCTTGGTTCTCCCCCCGGTCTCGGCCTCCACTCTGACCCACTCCCAGGCTGAAATATACCGGCAATCCCTGTGCCGCTATGCCATCCCAGAATGGGCGCATCGATTCACCGTCCCACGGCTCCGTATGACCGCCAAGGTAGTAGAACTTGGTGTGAAACTGGTATCCCGCTGCGCCGTCCGTTGACAGCCATCGCCCCGCTTCGGCCGCCGCGGCGTCGGGGTCATCCGAAATATGGGCTTCCGGAATGTTGACCAGCCACCGCAGCCTGTCAGGATACTGACTGACGGCATCCGCTAGGTAATCGTTCAGTCGGCCGAGTTGGGGAGAGGTGTGCAGCAGCGCCATATCGATGCCCACATAGTCCATCTCGGTAATCAGCAGTTCGGCCGGCGCGTCTCCTCGATACAGCATCGGCGGGTAGTACTGTTTGGTGTACGTCTCGCCTTGGTAGTCCCACGTGAATCGGTTCCGGTGTACCGCGAACTCAACGTCGTGAAGCTCTTTGGTCTCCGGGTCGATGAGGGTCGAGTTGTCGGCGGGAGCGCGGTCTCTGACCCGCCAAACCGGCTGGTGGTGCCCGCTTAGCTCACGCTGGAACTCGTGCCACCTCTCATCGGCCGAAGGATACCCGGCCGCCTCGTCTCTCGCGGGAAAGCAGTATGCGTGACCGTCAATAATCATGTTGACTCCTATCTAAAGAGCTTCTAGGAACTGCCTTCATCAGCGCCGGAGGAACCCTCTGACGTTCCCTCCCACTGAAGTTGACGGAGAAATTGTCGTGTTCGCTCATGGCGAGCGTTATGGAAGATTTCCTGAGGCGGGCCTTCCTCGACTATCATTCCTTCGTCTATGAACATAACCCGGTGGGCCACGAGCTCGGCGAAGACCATCTCATGGGTAACCACGATCATGGTCATTCCTTCCACGGCTAACAGCCGCATACTGTCCAGCACCTCGGCCACCAGCTCAGGGTCCAGCGCCGATGTCGGCTCATCGAACATCATCACCTTCGGCTGCATGGCGAGTGACCGGGCAATGGCAACACGCTGCTGCTGGCCGCCGGACAACATTGCAGGCTTCACATCCTTCTTATCCGCGACACCGACCTTTTCAAGCAGTTCAATGGCAACTCGTTCTGCCTCTTCCTTCGACATTCGGAGGACGGTCCTGGGACCCTCAGCGACATTCCCGAGTGCGGTCATGTGGGGGAAGAGATTGAAATTCTGGAAGACCATCCCGATCTTCGCCCTCGTTGCCGGCAGGTCCGTCTTGGGGTCGGTTGCATCCACTCCGTCTATGACGATCCTTCCTGAGTCAGGATCCTCCAGCCGGTTCAGGCAGCGCAGGAGCGTGCTCTTACCCGAGCCGCTCGCGCCTACGACAACCAGCACCTCGCCTCGCTTGATTGAAAAGGTCAAACCACGCAGGACTTTCAGATCACCGTAGCTCAGGTGTAGATCTTCGACTTCTACGACGAGGTCATCCATGTTGCCCAGCACCCCCTCTAGTCTCTTACTCGCATTCGTTCATAAATCCAGTCTGCGAACCGGGCTTGCGGCCAGGTTATAACGAAATACACCAGAGCAATTACCGTGTAGATTTCCAGTGGACGGTAGGTCTGCACCGCGAGAATTCTTGCTTGGTACATCAGCTCAGGCACGATGATTACGGAAAGCAGTGCGGTGTCCTTGAACAATGATACCCACGCACTTGCCACAGGCGGGACGACATGTCTGACGGCCTGAGGCAGGATGACCCGCTGTAGGGCTTGGCTCTGTGTCATTCCCAGCGACAATGCTGCGTGTCTCTGACCCAGTGTCACTGACTGGATGCCGGCCCTGTATATCTCAGCCACGAAGGCAGTCAGGTTAATCGACATCGCTATTATCCCCGTAGGGATAGCCGGAAGAGGTTGTCCGGTTGCAATGGGAACGGTGAAGAACGCCCAGAAGACCAACACCAAGAGCGGGACGCCGCGGAAGAAATCGATATATGCCGCGCTGATTAACCTCAGCCAAGCGTGGGAAGAGATGCGAGCTAGAGCCAGCAGGAGTCCCAGAATCAGGCTTATGCCCATGCACGCAACTACGATCAGGACTGTTACCCAGAGTCCCTCGAGCAGGAACGGCAAGGATTCCCAGACTACATCGAAGCGCCATTCGTAAGACATCTATCGCAGCTTCCCACGCAATGTGCTCAGTCTTCCCAGCAACGAACGACCTTTTACATACTCGGGGCTCATACGCCGGTTCACATAGTTGACCACCAGAGACAGAGGGATGACGAGGAGTACGACATAGAAGAAGGCCACGACAGTGAACGCTTCCAGTTCTCGTAACGTGTAGCCGCCAATGACCTGGGCCTGCCAGGTCAATTCCACAACGCCCACGATGGAGACCAAAGCCGAATCTTTGATCAGACCGATAAAGATGTTCCCGGTGGGAGGCAACATGCGTCCTACCGCCTGCGGCAAGACGACCCGGCGGAATGCCTGAGACGGCCGCATCCCGAGAGAGAGCGCGGCGTGTCTCTGGCCTCGCTCTATCGACAAAATCCCCGCCCGGAATATCTCTCCTAGGAACGCCGCGCTGTGCAGGCTTAGCGTTAAGACGCCCGCCACCAGTGGAGTAAACGAGAGCCCCGTCAATATCGGGAGGGCAAAGAAAATCCATAACAGCAACACCAGAAGCGGTGTGGAGCGAATAAAGTCGATGAACACCCGCGCCGTCCAGTCTACAATCCGGAAGGGTGCTAGGCGCATGAGTACAACTATCAGACCGAAAACTGATCCAAAAACAATGGACAGCAACGCCACCAGAAGGGTCAGCTTTAGACCCTCAGCCATGAATTGCCACTGCTCTAAGACTAGGATGAAGCCGTTTATGGACATCTAGTGTTCCACAGCTGCCCGGCAGCAGAAGTCTTACGCGTCAGATCTGACGCGCACAGGTCTGCTTTGCTTCCAACGCCTCCGGTTACCATTGTGTACAAGTTTGAGAAAGGATGAACTGGAACGAAGTAATCTACCCTGATGACCAGCCAACATCGTTGGAGGCCGGACAACCCCAGGCAGCGGACCGATTCGTATCTAGGGCTGTGACTATTTCGATATTGCGACACTCGCTTTCATCATCTATTGAGCAAGTCTCAAGACAAGCAGGTAACCATGCGTAAGATCGCCCCTATCTCAGTAAGATCCCCCGTGGAATGTGGTGCCGCTCCCGTCTCTTGACTTACGAGCCCGATGCGCGTCGATTCGACGCGCATCGGTGCATATCGCGATTCGAAGATCCTCTGAGGAGGAGCTCCGGCCCCTGGGTGTTGGCCCGGCGAGGTGTGAAGCCCTCGCTGTGCCCATTAGCGGCAGGGTCAGCAATGACCCCTGATCCTCCGGCCTAGCAAGGGGACGGCCGCCTTCGAGTTTGAGGGAGCCTCTCGTGCTAGGTGCCGACTATGAACTCGGTCAGGACCATTAGCTAGTCACACCTACTCGGCCATATGCCATGGACTGACTAGATTTATTCCCCTTTGAGCTCATCCTGGATAACCGGGTCGCTCCAGTGCAAGAGCTCCTCTTGCAGCTGGTCGTCCCACTTCGTAGCAATAGCCGCCAGGAATTTGTTCAGCTCAGGTTCGTTCTTGAGGTGGAACAGACCGATTTCACGAGTAGCGTGGGGATTCGCTATGCATTCTTTCGCCCCGCCGGGAATAATCTGCAAGTCCGGGAACTCTCGCTCAACCGCAAGGGCCATAGGCGAGTCAAATGGTACTGCATCGCTGCGACCTGCTAGGAGCAAGTTCTGCGAGAAGCTCACTCCGGGGGCGGGCGGGATAGCTTCAATATTCGCCTCAGGGAGCGTTGCCCTGGTGGTTTGCTCAGTGCCCGTTCCCATGCCGATGACCATCTTCACATTGGGGGAGTTCAGATCATCTATCGTCTTCAGCCCTGAGTCTTTCATCACGCTGAAGCACAGCCCGGACTCGCTCCAGTTCACGAAGTCCACGACCTCTCTTCTCTCAGGTGTATCGTAGGTGGCCGCGACCGATATGTCGAACTTGTCCGCAAGCGCCCCCGGAAGCAGCGCATCCCATGTAGTGAACACAGGTGTGATCTTGACGCCCAGAATTTCAGCAACCTTCTCGGCAAGCGTCCACGCCGGGCCTACCAGTTCACTGTTTGAGGGGTTTTGACCCAGCCACGGCAGAGCCATCGCCACGGCAACCCTCAACTCCCCGCGCTCTCTGACATTGTCGAGTATCTTGCTCGCGCCTTTCGGAGGGATGGTGATCCCCTGCACAACCTCAGGAGCATCGGCATCTGAGGTGGTCTCAGCAGCCGGCGCTGCGTCTTCATCGTCGTCGCCGCACGCCACCACCATGAACATGGCGAAAAGAGCGAGCAGACCTAAGACCAAAGCCAATCTATTGGAACTGTTCCACACTCTGTAAAGCATAACAACTCCTTATTCGTAGCTTAGACATCCCACTCTAGACGAATCAGTACGCCAATCTATCTCAAGTAGGGTAAACCTACTATAGCGTTGGTGTTTTGTCAACGGACTCGTTTGCACACAATTGTTCTATGTGCACATTGATGTTCAAACGTCGTTCAAATCAACAGAGAACGATTGTGCAGTTTCTGCCGGGGCGTTTGCTTGTTCTTTGGGAAGGAGACTTGCTAAGAGCGGAGCTAACAGTGAACTGGGTTGGGTTCTGAATTTTGTCCGTTCTGGCCTACTAGCCAAAGCTCGAACCGAGAATTGGGTTTGGCATCGCTGGGCCTTTTGCGATCAACATCGGGTCCCTGGAACTACCCTCCAGACTCTGCGTGTGTTGCATTGGTGCTCGGCAGCAATACGGATCCCAATGACTCGGTCACAAAAATGCTCCAAGCCAATATTATCGAAATCGTCGAGATTCGTTCCGCGACGCCGGTACATTCTTGCTCCGCAGTTGCCAACCTGTCGGGAACACAGTTACCACCAAGCGTCGACAGAAACCTCGATCCTGGGCGTAATTCATTGACGACGAACTAAAAAACCATCCATAATGGATGATCTGCCATCCCATTGGATGGTCCTGACTCCACCCGTCAATTACGTCCACTGCAGTATTGCGCCTGCGAGTGATCGAGTCTCATGAGTTCACAGAGTATCTCCACCTCGGCCGGTCAAGATGACAGCGTTGGCGTTCGGCAGTACGCCGAACTGCTCCTGCGTTACGTAGCGAACCAAAAGCTTCTGTTCGTCATCGTTGCCGTCCTGCTGTTTGGCAATATCGGTCTGCAGTTGGTCAACCCGCAGATACTTCGATTCTTTATAGACGAGGCCACCAAGGGCAGCCCGCTGACCCGCCTGCTGATAGCAGCATGTCTGTTCATAGTTATCGCCCTCCTACAGCAGGTCGTCAACCTTCTTGCCACATACGCAAGCGGGAGGGTCGCCTGGACCGCCACAAACGCCCTGCGTTCCGATCTGGCCCGTCACGCCCTTCACCTTGACATGTCGTTTCACAACGAGCACACGCCGGGTGAAATGATCGAGCGGCCTCGACGTCGAGACCGAGAATATCCTCTGGGAGCGGCTGTCGGACCGCTCGAACAGGACCGTCCTCGCCGTCTCAAACCGGAGGGAGGCCCTTCGCCGCGCCGACCACATCATTGTCCTCAAGGACGGTCGCGTCGACGCCGAGGGAACGCTCGACGACCTGCTTGCCACGTCCTCCGAAATGCAGCGCCTGTGGGCGGGAGATCTTAGCGTTGGGCCCGATTGCTAGGCTGATGAAAAACGACAATGAACGAAACAGACTGTATTCAGAACCGTTCCATGCGCGTCCCATGTATGTCATTCGATGTTAGGGTTTAAGACGGACTGAGAAGCTTCCGAACGGAATCCACGCATGTGTTTGCCGTGCATCAATCGGGACCGCTTGTGATACTCCCACGCGCCCGTGCCGCAGCGTCGTCTAGTAGGTGACTGGATAGTGCTCAAGACTCTCGAAATTTTCTTCAGATTAACCGGTGGGCTCTACCGTCCCGAACGGTTCAGAATTCTGGTCCTCGCGGTTCTCATGTGCGCCGGTCTGGGTCTGCAGGTCTTCAATCCGCTCGTCATTCGGTTCTTCATCGATACGGCACAGTCCCAGGGCGAGTTGGGCACGCTGTATCTGGCCGCCGCGCTGTTTATCGTGGTCGAGGTGGTCGTTCAGATACTGGACGGCGGGACTGCGTACGTCGGCAGCGACGTGTCATACCGAATCACTAACGGTCTAAGGTCCCGGCTCGTGAGGCACACGCTGCGTCTGGATCTCGGATTTCATAACGCGCACACACCGGGCCAGCTCATCGAGATCATCGACGGGAACATCAATAAGATGTCCCACTTCTTCCAACGGCTCGTTGTGAGGATGATCGGATACACGCTGCTGGCTATCGGCGTCGTGGCGGTGCTCTTCGTCGAGGACTGGCGTTTGGGACTTGCCATGGGGGCATTCCTGGTCATCTTTCTGTCCGAGCACTCCGTGCTCCAGCGAATACCCCTTCCTCTGTGGAGAAGGGAGCGTAGAGCGAACGAGGACCTCTACGGGTTCATGGGGGAATGGCTCGACGGGATACAGGATATCCGCACCAGCGGCGCCAAGGGCTATGTCATGTCGAGGTTTCACGAGGCCGTTCGAGGCAAGTTCCGCGCAACCTTCAAGGCCGAGGTCGTCACGGTCATCGTATGGGGCACGTCGATGTTCATTTTCTCGTTGGGCTTCGCGGGCGCCATGGCGCTGGGCGCATACCTCTTTCTGGGGGAGTCCATCAGCATAGGAACGGTGTACCTCGTGATCCACTACTTGGGAATGGTGCAGCTCCCCGTTAGGTACATCTCACACGAAGTTCGGTACTTCAACCGGCATCGCGCGTCCCTCGAGCGAGTCCAGGGCATGTTGGAGACCGAGCCTGCCGTAGTTGACGGTACGTCCCGTGCAATTCCGCCCGGCGCCGTTCCCGTTGAGTTCGATCACGTCTCCTTCTCCTACTTCCAGCCTAGGACGGTGCTCGATGATGTCTCCTTTAGCATCGAACCGGGTTCCGTGCTGGGCATCCTGGGCCGCACGGGAAGCGGGAAAACGACCATGGCACGGCTGTTGGTCCGCCTGTACGACCCGGTCGTTGGGTCCGTGCGACTCGGCGGTACCGATCTCCGGGATGTCCCGCTCAAGGAGGTTAATAACCGCGTGGCGATGGTCACCCAGGACGTCCAGCTGCTGCACGGCTCGGTACGGGACAACTTGGCGCTTTTCAGTCCTGAGATCGACGATGAGCGAATCGTGAACGCCATTCGGCTGTTGGGTCTTGCAAACTGGTACGACGCGCTGCCCGAAGGACTTGACACGCATATCGAAGGAGCGAACGCAAATCTATCGGCCGGGGAGGCCCAACTGCTGGCATTCGCGAGAGCGTACATACGAGACCCGGACGTTGTCATTCTCGATGAGGCAACCTCAAGGCTCGACCCGGCAACGGAGGCCGTGATCGAGAGGGCCGTAACCCGGCTTCTCAAGGGGCGCACGGGCCTCATCATCGCCCACCGACTGCAGACGATCCAGCGGGTCGATCAGGTGCTCATAATCGAAGAGGGGAGGGTCCGCGAGTTCGGAAGCCGCCAAGAGCTCGCCGCCGATCCTGCCTCACGGTTCTCGCTGTTGCTTAAGACAGGTATGGAGGATGTTCTGGCATGAGCACCTGGCGCCTCCTGCTGAGTCTCATATCTCGCCATCCCCTGCTGTTCACGGCGAACGGGATATTCTCTGTCGTCCTCACAAGCCTGCCTCTGGCGGTAGGTCTTATAACTCGCGAGTTCTTCAACGCACTGGAACCTGATGCACAGGCCAAGTTCGACGTATCGACCATAGTCATCCTCTACGTGGTCGTTCAATTCATCGTGAGCTTCGTCAGAAACGGCGGGCAAAGCTTCGAAAGTTATTTGCGTGAGTTGATAGCTGCACGGATGCAAAGAAACGCATTCGAAGGACTCATTGACAGTCCGCCAAGCCGGGCGCGGCCAAGTATGGGAGAGACGATAAATCGTCTGCGAGACGACGTGGCGGAGATCCTCGGACCGCTGTTCTCGATTCCGGCGATGACAGGGCAGGTGATCTCCTTCGGTATCGCGCTCTTCGTCTTGGTCCGAATCGATCCTTGGATGACTGTAGTAGCGTTTGCTCCGGCTCTGGCGGCGATTCTGATCACGAGAGCGTTCGGAGGGCTGATCCGTTCCAGCCAGCGAGGGCAGAGAGAGTCATCCGGTGCCCTTACCTCCTTCCTCGGCGAGGTCCTGAGTGTAATTCAAGCGGTTCGGCTCGCCGGGACCCAGGACCACACCCTGAACAGATTCGACCGGCTCAGCGACGTGCGCAGGACCGCAAGTCTCAAGAACGGAATCGTCTTGCGGCTGGTGACTGGCGTAAACAAGGGAAGCATCGCCATCACGACGGGGGTGATACTCATCGCGGCGTCGCAGATGATGCGTGCAGGCACGTTCACGGTGGGAGATTTCTCGCTCTTTGTCGCGTACGTAGCCGGCGGGACCGTCTCATCATTCCCTGAGACTTTCGCATCCCTGCTGTCGAGCGTGAGAAGGTCGGCGGTGTCCTTCGGACGTCTTCTTCCGCTGACTCCTACCGGTGATGGAAGGGCTCTCTTTGGTGGCGAGCCCTTGCACCTGAGGGGCGGTTCCCATCCGCCACAAAGGGTTCCCCAAACTTCAATGCAGCCGTTGGAACGACTGGAGGTACGGAGCCTTACCTGTATATATCCAAACTCGATGGTCGGCATCAAGGAGGTGGACCTCGATCTTCCGCGCGGCACGTTCACGGTCGTAACGGGCAGGATCGGGTCCGGAAAGACGACATTGCTGCAGGCGCTGCTGGGACTTGTACCGATTGATCGTGGCGAAATCCTGTGGAACGGCAGAGTGGTTGAGGCTCCATGGGAATTCCTCGTTCCGCCACGATGCGCGTACACGCCGCAGGTCCCTCGGCTTTTCAGTGACACCCTGCGAAACAACATCCTTCTCGGACTGGAACAGGACGAAACCGATGTGGACGGGGCTATCCGGCTGGCCGTGTTGGAGCCCGACGTTGCGACTCTCGAAAACGGACTCGACACTGTGGTCGGGCCGAGGGGAGTCAAGCTTTCGGGGGGCCAGGCGCAGCGGACGGCAGCGTCACGAATGTTCGTCAGGAAGCCCGACCTGCTCCTGTTCGATGACCTCTCCAGCGCTTTGGACGTCGAGACGGAACACCTGCTCTGGCAGCGCGTCTTCGAGATGCAGGATGTCACGTCGCTTGTCGTTTCCCATCGCCGCTCCGCGTTACGCCGAGCGGACAACATCATCGTCCTCAGGGAAGGCGAGGTTGATGCCGAGGGTAAGCTCGACGACCTTCTGCGATCCTCCGCAGAGATGCAGCGAATCTGGGCGGGCGAGCTCGATAGTCCTGATTCAGCCTCCGCCTAGTGGTTCAACATGATGGTATTGAAGGGTAGGGCGACTTGAACTGCATGCGTGCACCTTCCGTATTGAAGCGCCGGTCCGCCGTTGGTTCTGATAGTATCGGCGGTACCCCAGAGGTCTTGACGAGATATGATCGAATACTTCGACAGCTTCTACGGCGGCCACATCGAGATGGACGGACTCGGCTTCGCGGGCACTCCCGTTGAGAACCGGCGACCGTCGAATGACGAACTCGTCACGGTGTACCGCGAGGCGCGAGAGTTCGCCGAACTCATGGACCGGACCGGCTACGACACGTTTTGGGTAGGGGAGCACCACTTCCAAAGAGAAGGCTACGGCGGCACGACGAACGTGCCGATGTGGGCGGTCTACCTCGCGCAGTTCACCGAGCGACTCAAGATCGGGGCGATGTTCAACACGGTGCCGGCCTGGCATCCGTTGCGTCTGGCCGAGGATTTTGCCACCGCCGACATCATGACTGGCGGACGCGTCCGGTTCGGCATCGGACGCGGTTACATCTACCGCGAGGTCGAGACACTGGGCGGGCCTTTGATCGACAACGACGCCAACCGCGAACTGTTCGAAGAGCAGGTCGAGGTCATCCTAAAGGCGTTCAGTGAGGGCTCGTTCTCGCACAGGGGCAGGCACTACAACCTGCCTCCACAGGTCCCCCTTCGCCTGGGCACCCTGGAAGAGATTACGCTGGTGCCGCGTCCGATCACCCAGCCGGTCGAGGTGTGGCAGCCCATCACGAGCGCCACGCAGCGCGGTTCGGACTTCATGGCCCACCACGGCATCAAGGGCGTCATCGTTGGCGACACGGTTCCCGGCGGCCGGGCCGAGAACTTGGCAACGCAGTACCGTGACGCCCTGGCAAGGAGCGGACGCGAGACCGAGCTGGGAGAGGACATCGCCCTTGGGGTCAACCTGCATATGGCGGACACTCGAGAGCGTGCGATGCGCGAGGCAACGCCCTACCACGAGGAGTGGCTCAAAGCGGTGGTCCCGCTGGGACGTATGCCGCACCTGTCGAAGGAGCAGATACAAGCCACCGCGGATCCGACCAAGGCCCCTCTGGCCGGCCTGCCGACTGTTGAAGACCTCGTCGAGCGAGGCACCTGGGTCTGCGGCCCGCCGGAACACGTGCGCGAAACGATCGCCGACATCCAGGACCGTTTCCCCGGCCTGAAGAGGGTCTTCGTTCAGGCCGGCGGCCTTGGCATACCGCCCCGCGTCATGCGCGATGACTTGGAATGGTTCGCCGCCGAGGTGATGCCTGAATTCCAGCCCGTAGGGGGAGCCGGCGAGTCAGACTAAAGGGCAGGAACCGTGACCTGCTCGAGAGAGCTTGGTGTGACGAAGAGCACCCAGGAGCTAGTCGTGCGTAACCGAGTCCTCTAGGAGGAATCGAACTACTCAGAACCCGGCTGCATCAAAGAGGAGACTGAGGAATCGAATTTAACTACGAAATACACAGATTAGAGGGTTGTGATAACAAGAGTGGAGCTGGGGGGACTCGAACTCAAATATGAATGCGGGCCGTTTTGCCCATTGTTCCCACATTCATTACCACAGTTCCACTGGGAATCCCAGAGACTGTTCCCGCGTCTCATTGTATCTCATTGCACCGCCCTGTGTCGCATCAAGCTATTGTGCTTAGTTCAGCTATGCGTCACATGAGTCGAACATCGTTGCTAGCCAAACAGGACTAACGGTCATTGCGAGACCACACGATTCTGCTCACAATCCGTAACGCCCAAGATGATAGACGGCTTCCGCCATCCCGCCTGTCACTGGCCCACTCAGGGATACCCTCCAAGGGGGTCTTCCAGGGTCCATGAAGGTATCGGCGAAGGCCCAGCGTTCCCAGACAAGGAGGAGGAGGAGCCGCTCGCTTGGTCGACGCGCGCAAAGCCTTCGCTGCAACTCGGCCACAGTCACCCGTCGCTCGGCGTCCCGTCCTCTCAAAGCACATAGATGTCAGTAGATCCTGCGAGCTTCCTCAACTTTGCCCTTGTGCGCCAACGGTGCGAGCGTCTTGATCAAGCGGGGCAGTTCTTCCTCATCGGGCTCATTCTCGTGGCCGTGGGGCAGAGCGGCCCCTATGCTGTAGCCCGTTGGGCCATCTAGTCCAGCGTCCTGCATGTCTTCCCACAAACTCAGGCCAAGTTCGCTATCGTAGCGCATTAGGGTGTGCCTTCTCCTTGTTCAACCCGGACAGCCTCCTCAAAAAAACAGGCACGATTCGATATCAGGAACCAGCCTCTTGAGTGCGGTTCTCTTCTCAATTTGAGGAATCAGCTTTGCTTTGGTGGATTCGACATAGCGCCAGCCATAGACTGCACACCATGCAATCACGAAGACTGTAAGTCCTACTAGGGTCGACGGCAATAGGGCGGCGGCAACGGGGTTCAGTGCACCTTCTGTAGCGGTGTACCGCCCCGAAAGTCGAACCAGAGGCTTACGACAGTAGCTAGAATGGAAATCGATGCGACGAGATTGAGACTCGCAAGGACCCCAGACATGGATGTGGCCATCCTTCTGAGGCCGTTCGAAAACGATTCCGTCCACTGAACCACGTAAGTCTCCGAGCCGTCTGCACCTTGCCGTTTCGAGGACTACTGATCTCGCGGCATACCCTAGATTCTCCTCTCTCTAGGCTGGGGTCCACGAAACCAGTGGTCGGTCGGTGACTCAGAGTGCACGACTCAGATTGCAAGATACGTCCCCCCGTAACTGGTATCAATATGCTGCGACCCGGCTCAAGCGTTAACTCGCTAGAGTCTTCGGCTTAGGCATTCTGCTCTTCACGGCAGTCGTCGAAACTGCTTTAGTAACCAGCGCCTTATCCGTGCTGGAGCGCTCAGCTCTCTCTTCTGTGTGGAGAAATTTGGAAGCCACCGGACTCGATTGTGGCGGATCCAGTAGTGAGAACGACAAGGAAGACTTCGGTTTCCTATTGATGGCTCTAAGGAAATCGTTTTTCCGTCGTACATCAACTGCCATTCATCAGGGTCGAACGGCGTTATGACCTGGTTGCCGCATCCACAACAACAAAGATGGATGCCGAAAGAAAAGCGAGGTAGGATGTAGACAACTTCGTCCTCAAAAGTATCGGGGCGGTCACTCGTAAACACAAACCGGACGAATTTGGCGCGAGCCACGGCGTTAGTCCTCGGTTGTTCTGATTAAGGCGCCTGATTCGACTTGATACGTTACTTCTTTGAAAGTGCTAAGGTCGAAATAGAATCCCCGAATCTTCTTCCACTTGATCACCGCGAGCGCCGCATTCAAAGCATTGAGGTCTGCCACTTGTATGTTGCTCGCGTAGATGCCGCCGTCAGCGCCGGGAGTTGAAAGGATTGACTCATTAAACGTTGCTCTCAACGTTCCCCCTAACGCATCGCTTTCCTTGAAGATCCCCATTCCCACATCTACGAACGGTACTCCATATTCCTTCAACTTTGCCACTGCCAAATCCCTAGAGGGATTGGCCCCCATCGCTAGGAAAACGAACTCCATGCTTCTAAGGAGTTCAACTGTCGTTTCGTCGATGCCTGTATGGGCGACGATTCCACGATGCATCGCTGAGTAAACATCCTTGAGATAAACCACCTTCAGAGGTGAACTGCGCAAAGTGTCAATGGACGGTGCTCCGGGCGCTCTGAATGCATTGTGCTGCCCGAACTTATCGTCGTCGAACAGATGAATCTCCTTGACAGGCGTCTTCGCAACAAGGTCAAGGATGTATGAGCCGGTGCCGCCTACCCCAACGATAGCAACAGAGCCTAGCTTGAGCTTTTCGTTCACGACGCCGATCTGAGCATGCACTGATGCAGTGTCGGTGTAATTGAACGGAGAATCGCTGTCCTGGTTCTCCGTGACTTCAAAGGTTCTGGCCGTCACTCTTGGGTCGAGCATTCGAGCGTGTCTAGAAATAGCGTCTTCGTAGACAGTCATTTTGTCGTGGTAATCGTGATAACCGCTTGGTGGTTTCCTGGAAAATTGAAAGTTCGCGTAGACTCCATCTCCCAGCCCACGCCTTTCGCCGGCTGTAGGCGTGCCGCCAGGTTCAAGGCGACTAGCAAGGGACATGCCGCTTGCATCACAAGGAATCTCACCTTCAAACCAAACGGTGTGGTTAGAAAGGGGCGAATCAACGCTGCGGGCCGACTCCAATTCCGAAATCAACACGCCGTGCCTTATTTCGCAGTTGTGAGTCACATACGGAACACTTTTCAAAAGGAGAAAAGCACCGCGCACTTCAATATCATAACCTTCGGACTGAAGTCGCTTTAGGTCAGGACTAAGAGAGGTCGGTGTATGTGACAGTGAAGATCGTTCCTTTCTGAATTTTCACAGGCTTGTCTGTCGAAAGGTTGCCTTCGGGCGGTCGAGCAACAGCATGGCTGTACTTGATGCGATATTCGAAGTTGGGCCCAGAAGGTACAAGCTCGTTTTCAATTGCCAACTCAACCACAGTCTTGAAGGAGATTTCTTCGCCGCGTTCCAAGAGTTCTACAGGAACATCTATCTCCTTTCCATTTATGAAGACGCTGATAGATTTATTTTGTTCAAGAGCCATTTGGCTTCTCCTTTGCACTCCACAATACGGATCAGGACGTCGGCTCAAAATACTTACTAGGGCCATTTTCTTATGGTAACCCAAGTTGAATTATAGCATAGTCCCAGGCTACTCCTTTGTGCGCACGGTGATAGTTAATGGAGGTGGGCAAAGAGGACTCACCCGCGACAGCGTGAGTGATGCTGCCTGGCAGGAGGTCCAACAGCTCAAGCGGGAAAACGCAGAGCTCAAGCAGCTGGTCGGCGGTCTGTCCCTTGAAGGTCTACCGTCTTAAGATAACGGCCATCCCGAGGCCCCAGGAGTTCCGGGGCACCGGAGTTATCAGCGGATGGGTGGCTCAGAGAAGGCGGAGGTGCTGAAAGGGGGTAGTCTCGTCTCCACTGCCCAAGCGCAAGGTTTTCAGGGAACTGAAAGTTCCCAGGAGCACTTACTACCGGTAGCACAGGCCTCAGAACCTACATGGGCTCGAGGATCATTTAGGAGGCGGCAAGCCCCCGTGGAACCGGCTGACCTCTCTGGAAGTGGACTGCGTTCTGGCCACAGCCCGTGAGATGCCGGATCTGAGCTGCCGTCAACTCGCCGCATGAATCACTGACAACCGGGGCTTTTCGGTATCGGAGTCTACGGTCTACCTCATCCTGCGCTGAGAGGGTCTGGTAAAGAGGGCTGAGACGCGAATGACCGCGGGCAAGGAGTACCACCGCAAGACGAAGGGGCTCACCAGATGTGGGCCACCGATGTGTCCTACTTCAGAGTGGTGAGCTGCGGCTACTACTTGGTCGCCGTGATGTACGACTACTTCCGCTACATTCAGGCCCACTGGCTCCGGAGGGATATTACCTCCGACTCTCTCATAGAGGTTGTCCTGGAGGCCGTGGACAGGACGGGGATGGACCGAGTCCCGATTTCAGACCGAACCAGGCTGCTGAGTGACAACGGCCCCGGCTACGTCTCAAGAGCCTTCAGGGACTACCTGGGTGTGGGTATCAGGCACATACTGCATCGCCCTTCCACCCTCAGGCTAACGGCAAGTTGGAGCGCTATCACCAGACCCTGAAGCGGGACGTGAACCAACTGCCCTACGAGATGCCTTCAGATCTTGAGACGGCCATCGTCGCCTTCGTCAGCTACTACAACTGCCGGCGTTACCACAAGGCCCCGGGGAACGTGACGCCTTCAGACGTGCTCCGGGGAAGGCGGCAGAAGATCCTGCGACGCAGGAAGGAGGTTCAGGCTCAAACGATCGAACGGCGAAGACAACACAACAGGGCCCTCAGGGAGCCCACGAGACTTCCTTCGACCCATGTTCTCTCGCCACTCACAGTATCCCACTTTTGCTGGTTGCCAACACGAAACAGACGTTGTTGAACTTGCAAGAGCCAACCATGACTCGGGTCGGGTTAGGACGCACTATCCTGCATGATCTCTTGCCACCACTCATGAAGGGGGTCACGGACTCCAGGTATGTAGCTGGCCCATGACTTCATAGACATCATTGCGGCTTGCAACTCAGTGTCTGGAATTGAAGCTTCCTCGGCCCATAGCTTGAGGAGTTCAAGAGTAGATACCAATGGTACTGTGGGAACGTGCTCCTCAAGAAGGCGGCGCGCCTTGCGGTCATCGGTGGCGACTGAGCACCCGCGGTGGAAGGCAAGGGCGCCCGTCACTGCCTCTCCGTCGTCAATCGAGGCGGCAAGGTCCACGAAGGTGACCTCTTCCTCTGAGTGTTCTAACCGCAACACGTGAAATAGTCCCTCATGCACAAGCGAAGATACATCTACTGGTTCCTTGCGCTCACCAGTCCCCGCTGGGTCTGGAACCCAAGTGTAAAGAGCTTCTCGTTCAAGTACGTAATCGGCCACGCCGAGTTGATACGGCAGAGCGGAGGCAATCTCCCGCAGTCGTCCAGTTGCGTAAAGGTTCAGAAGGCAGCTAGCGTCGAGAAGTAGAGCTCGTGGAGGATTCGTCACGTTGGTCGGCCCTCATCACGGGTGTTGTCTGACAATACTGCTGGCAAGATCAATGGAGAGTGAACCGACCTCGCCTTCACTGAGTAGGTGAATCGGATGGGTCAGCTCCTGGACTATCCTTCTCGCCGACACTCGGTCAACCCGCAGGAGCCGGGCCAATTCGCCCTCAGTAAGGCTGCCTTCCTCATAGGCCCGAACGGCCAAGAGTTGAT
>JAPPDQ010000550.1 GCA_028875495.1 Chloroflexota bacterium | reverse complement strand
TACATGGGTGTCTCGAAGGATCTCCAACCGTTTCGCAGGTGAGTGACCGCCGAACAGGGCGTCGCAGGAATCGAGGAACCCCTCGGTGTGTATCGCGCGGGTCAACACGAGCATGGCTACGACCAGCAGTGCGCCCACTACGGGCGAAGGCAGAGCCTCCCTTGCCGCGAAATCCAGTCCGGCGAGGATGCCACCGAGCGCAAGTCCGACGAGAGGGAAGTAGGCCCGCGCAGGCCCCATCTTCGCTGGGTCTCGCGGGGCGAACGGGAGGATCGTCAGGAATCCGACGGCCAGCCGCAGGTCTCTCAATGTGCTCGTCCGTGTTCTTCATCGGGCTCCCTTTCGGAGACGCCCGCCTCGTCGAAGGTCGCCATGTCTGACAGGGTCGCAGCGGCGGCATCGATCAAGCCCATGGCCAGCACCGCTCCCGTCCCCTCGCCGAGCCTCATGTCGAGATCGAGGAGAGGCCAGAGCCCCATGTGCGACAGGGCGATGCGGTGTCCCGTCTCGGCGGACAGGTGCCCGGCGACGAGGTAGTCTCTGACGTTTGGACAAAGACTGTGAGCGATGAGACCCGCAGCGCCGGAGATGAAGCCGTCTAGCACGACGACCCTCCGGGCGAGCGCACCTCCCAGCACCACGCCGGCCAGCACGCCGATCTCGAATCCGCCCACCTTGGACAAGACATCGAGAGGGTCGTTGGGGTCGGGTAGGTTGACCTCCATGGCGCGCTCGACCACGGCGATCTTACGCTCCAACTCGCTGTCGTTTCGGCCCGTTCCTCGCCCCGTCGTCTCACCCGGAGGCGTGCGAGTCAGGGCCGCGACAATTGCGCTCGACGCCGTGGTGTTGCCGATTCCCATGTCGCCCGTTCCGATGATGTCGGCCCCGCTCTCGGAGGCTTCAAGCGCCAGCCGGACGCCCTCGTACACGCATGCCTCGGCCTCGTCGTGAGTCATGGCGGGGCCCTGCGTGATGTCGGCAGTGCCGCGTCCCACCGTGACTACACGCAGATCGGGATGGTCGGGCAGGGGAGTTGCCACACCGGCGTCGACGATTATCAGGTCGACTCCCGTCTTCCTCGCCATGACGTTGATAGCCGCCCCACCCGCAAGGAAATTGAGCACCATCTGGGCCGTGACCTCTTTGGGATAGCCGGTTACGCCCTGCGCCACCACGCCGTGGTCACCGGCGGCCACGATGATCGTCTTGCCCCGCAGCATGGGTCGATCGGTGGCGAATATGCCTGCAAGCTGGATGGAGAGCGCTTCCAGTCGTCCCAGGCTGCCGGGCGGTTTGGTGAGACGCTCCTGTCGAAGCCGGGCGGCCCGCTTTGCCTTATGGTCGGCGGGTGTGATGCGCCCGATGACTTCGTCGAGACTCATCGTCAGAACTCTATGCCGCGTTGGGCCTTGATTCCTTTGTCTTGGTAGGGGTGTTTGATCAGTTTCATCTCGGTGACAAGGTCTGCGCAGTCGATAAGCTCCTGCGGGGCGTACCGGCCGGTGATGATGACGTGCATCGTGTCGCGGCGGCTCTGCAGGGTTTCGACGACCTCCGAAACGGGGACCCAGCCGTAGTGCATTGCGTAGGTAAACTCATCGAGAACGATGATGTCCTCGTCGCCGTTCAGGATGGCTTCCTTGCAGTGATCCCACTGCTCCACCGCGAGGGCGGCGGTGCGGTCCATGTCCTTGGAGAGCCAGGTGAACCCGTCTCCGAGGGGCTCGATCGGGATGTCGAGCTTCTTCGCCGCCCGGTGCTCGCCGAAGCGGGCACCCGTGTGCTTGATGAACTGGAACATCCTGATCTTGAAGTCCCGTCCCCACGCGCGGAATATCACCCCCAGGGCGGCGGTCGTCTTGCCCTTGCCCTCGCCGGTATTCACGATGACGAGGCCGTGCCTGACACGAGGCCCCTTGACTACCTTCGCCGGGGGTGTCGCCGGATCGCGTTCGCTCATGGGTCACCTCTCAGGCTGGATCTTTTACTTCGTGGCTGTCTGGGACTCTCGCCCTTTCAGCTATGGCGCTTGAGCGAAGTCCCGTTCCGTTTTGCGAGTGCTCGTCTGCAGGACCGATCAGGCTGATCGCCAGAGAACCCGTAATCGGGTCTTGGTACACCGCAGACTTCACGCCGAAGGCGGACTCAATCGTTTCCGGCGCGAGGACCTCATTCGGCGGCCCTTCGGCGAGCACTCGTCCGCCGCTCAGCAGCACCAGCTTGTCGCAGTAGCGCGCGGCCATATTCAGGTCGTGGATGGCGGCAACGGCGGTGAGGCCGTCATCGACGAGCTGGCGCACGAGATCGAGCACCTTGAGCTGGTGGAGGACGTCCAAATTCGCCGTGGGCTCGTCCATCAGCAGGATGCGTGGCTGCTGTGCCAGCGCTCGGGCGACGAACACGCGCTGCCGCTCTCCGCCGGATAGGGTGTCGAGCGTCCTATCGGCAAACTGTTCGATCTCGGTCAGCCGCATGGCTTCCCGGGCAATTCGGTCGTCTTCCCTCCCCTCGATCTGGAAGCGTCCCAAGTGAGGATACCGGCCCATGAGGACAAGCTCCATGGAGGTGAAGCCGTAGGTGTAAGGCGCGATCTGGGGAACGAGCGCGAGGGTTGCCGCCGCGTCCTTGGGCGACATCGACATCAGATCTGAACCTTCCAGATGTATCGAACCCTGGCGATATCGCAGGATTCCCGATATCGTCCTCAACAGCGTGGTCTTCCCGGCTCCGTTGGGCCCGATCAGACCGACGAGTTGCCCGCGTTCGGCCTGGAGGTCCACGCCGTCCAACAGCGTCTTCCCCTCGACCTCGTAGGTAAGGTTCTGTGCGCTGATTGCCTGTGGCCTGCTGCCGTTCATATCGTGCTACTCGGCCAGACTGAAGGGTGTGTTCGATGGCTCCGGGAACTGCTCCGGCCAGAGAATCCGGGCGAGGTCCTCGGCCCCTCGGATGTTCCAATAGGAAAGCGTGGTGAAGTGCTTGCCCTCAACGATATGGACCTGGTTGTTCTTGATAGCCGGAATCTCAGCGAGGGCCTCATTGGAGAGAAGTTCTTGACGGAACTCTTCAGCGCCGAACTCCAGGGGTTGGGCGATGAAGATGACATCCGGGTTCATGGCAATGACGCCTTCGAGGCTGGTTGTCTGGTTTCCTTCGATGCCGGCTTCCTCGGCAGCGTTGATCCCGCCCGCCGCCGTGATGACGCCGCCCTCGGTGGAGTTGCCTCCCGCCGTCCACAGCTTGTCGGAGTACTGCGTGAGCGCGAGCACCTTGGGCTTCGGCTCTGCCTTGCCAGTCACGGCTATGAGGGACTCGTGCCGATCGCTTACCTCAGTCGCGAATTCGATGGCGCGTTCCTCCTCGCCAAAAATATATCCCATGAGGAGGATACTGTTAATCCGCGCCTCGGGGTCGTGCTTCAACTCGGTCTGAACGACGGGTATCCCCGTTTTCGACAGAGCCTCAATCGCCTCCGCCGGGAAAAACGGGCTGGTGACGACCACGTCCGGCGCCTGGGCGACGATTGTCTCCGGGTCGCGCGAGATCTCGGCTATGTCCTGGACCAGCGAGGCGACGTTGGAGTAGGTCGCGTTCTTCGTGGAGCTCCCCACTCCGACGAGCTGGTCCAGCGGCACAAGCGCTAGCGCCATTTCGTCGTGTCCCACGGAGGCGGTAATGATGCGCTCCGGCTTGGCGGGGATACTGACAAGGCCGTTCAGCCCCTCGACTTCACGCGGCCAGTCGAGGTTGGTCGGATCAATGATCCCTCGGACGCCTTTGAACGACTCGCTTACAGGCACGGGAGTTGGGGTAGGTACGGTTGTCGGGATGGGCACCGCTGTCGGGACCGCCGTGGGGGCAACGGTGGGCACCGCTGTTGGGGCCGGGGAATCCGACGAACATGCCGCCAAAGCCAGTGCGGTAAGCATGGCTAGAAGGATTACGGGGAATCGAAATTGTCGCATGGTCACTGTTACTCCTTGTTATTGAGGTTTGGCCTTATAGAGAGTAGGTCTGACGCTTGTTTTTGATGAGTAGGAAGATGAAGAACGGCGCGCCGACGAAGGCCGTCAGAACGCCCACACGGAACTCTGCCGGCTGGACGATGGTCCTTGCGACGGTATCGGCGATAATGACGAAGACGGCTCCACCGGCGGCGCTCATGGGGATCAGCACTCGATGGTCTGGTCCGAGCACCAATCGGAGGATGTGCGGCGTCACGAGACCGACGAAGGCGATGGTGCCGCTCACCGCCACTGCCGCCCCCGTCCCCAGGGCCGCCGCCGCGAGGAGGACCGGACGGGCCATACCCACCCGGACGCCCATGGAACGGGCCTCGTCGTCGCCCAGCATGAGCAGGTTCAGGTCGCGTGCCATGAGCACGATCACGGCGGTAGCGCCGAGGATGAGCGGCGCGGAGATGCGGACGTGCTCCCACGAGCGGGAATCAAGTCCCCCTGCCAGCCAGAAGAGTATCTCGCGCAGAGCTTCGTTATCGGGGAGCAAGATGATGATCGCGGAGACGACCGCGCCGAGGAATGCGTTGACCGCCACTCCCGCGAGCAGGAGGGTGGCCATAGAGAAGCGCCCGCCGACCGCTGCTATGCCGTACACAAGGAACGAGGCCGCGATGGCGCCCACGAAGGCGAAGGTGGGGAGAGCGAGGAAGAACAAGCCTGTCAGGCCCGTGGCGATGGCGACGACCGCGCCCACCGCTCCGCCCGCGGAGACGCCGATGATGCCGGGGTCCGCCATGGGGTTGCGGAAGAGGCCCTGCATCGTGGCCCCCGCGACGCCCAGCGCCATCCCGACCGTAGCGCCGACGACTATCCGGGGAAGCCTAATCTGTTCGATGACGAGTTGCTCGGTGCGCCCGAAGTCGGCAAGGTCGAGGCCGAAGTACGACAGCAGTATCGAGGCGACATGACTTGCGGGTATGTTAACCGGCCCGAGGCTCAGTGAGATGAGTGCGGTTGCCAGAATAAGCAACAGCAGGACGGATGAGCCAACGGCCAACCGGGTGGAGACACCCGACTGTCGATAGCCCCGCAGCGCTGTGGCGCTTGCCGTCCTCAACAAAAAAGACCTCCGCGGCTCTCCGCATGAGGTCTTTGCTTCGCTCCGTTCGGGACATATGCCCGACGACCGAGGGACCCTCTCTAAGGCGGAGAGCGGTCACCTTCCGTTCAGGCAGGTCTCCTGGCTCGCGGGTGGATTCTCGTCGCCTCGCCCTTCCCATCGAATGCTCGACAGTGGGCTTCGGCCCCAAATCCCGCTTACAGTGGCGCTACCGCGGCGGATTCTCACCGCCTTCCCTATTCTCCCTGGGTGGGCACCTGAACGGGCAGTGCTTCTATGTTTTCGTGCCAGAGATGATATGACTCAGGCCGGAGGACTGTCAAGAGGGGATTTTCGTAATCCGACGGACTCGTTCGTGGTGAGCTTGTCGAACCATGAGGCGGCCCTTCGACTGGCTCAGGGCGAACGGGCGATGTCTATCTCCCCGGCCCGAAGCGCGACGGGAACGGGTGGCGCTCGATGATGAGTTCCGCGTCCTCTACCACGAGCGTTCCGATCACCCCCTTCGCTCTCTCATCAAGCGTGATCGACAGAACGTTCCGGCCCTTGCGCGGCCTGACGCCCTCGATGACGAACTCCAGCCACTGGCCCCAGTAGGCGTCGATGAAGCTCCCGTAGGCGCGACGGCACAGCTCGTTCTCCAGCGAGTCCCCGTTGAGCTTGATCGTCAGCCGGTCGTCGGCCAGCAGGTCGGCGATCAGTATCTTGAGGCGCACCTCGCGGATGCGGTCCGCGTCGCCCTCCATGTCGTCGGAAACGTAGAAGTCCATGTCGTGGGACGTGCCGATGTCGTCGTGCGCGATCTCGAGCGGCAGGGGCAGGTCGTAGCCGACCGTGTCGCTAAAGTCGGTCCTCCGGCGGACGAGGTAGTGCTTCGTCTTGTCCTTCACGAGGTCGTGGTCGCCCATCTCGGCGAGGATCGTCCGACCGGCGTCGTCGATGGGCCACTTGAGGAAGAAGGTGTACATGCCGTCGACGCCCATGTCCCAGTAGTTGGCGACCGCCGCGCGCATCATTTCCGGAGTGGCCCATTCGCGAGTGTGGTATCGGCGGGCCATTCCCGCATAGTAGGGGGCGAGCATGGGGTAGACGGAGGTATTCGTGCCCTCCGTAGCCTCCACGAGCCAGTCGATGGGCATGTTGGAATCGACGACCATGTGGGCGTAAATCATGGGCGTGACGTAGTCGACGAGACCCTCCTCGATCCACGTGCGGACGTCGTAGCCGACCCGCGTGTTGATCTCCTCGGTCGGGTAGACCCTCGCGCCGATCTGCGCCCTCTCGCCCGGCCTGCTGCGGGCCATCTCCGCCACGCGGCGGACCCAGTCGGTCAGGACCGGCATACCTTCGGCGGCGTCCTCGTCACGGAACAGGAACGGGCTTCCGCCGGGAGGCGCTGCCAGATCGAGCTCGATGCCGTCGGTGGGGTAGTCGTGCGCCAACTCCTTGAGCAGGAGGAAGTTGTGCTCACGCAGCTCGTCGTCGAGGAATCCCGGTCCGCCCTCCCTGGAGCTCACGGCCGGATCGGACGCGCCCTGCGGCGCGATGCGGAGGCTGGCGAAGAAGTCCATGCCCTTGTCGTGCGCCCTGTCGATGAGGACGGTCAGCGGGTCGAGGCCCCGGTCGATGAGGCTCTGCATGTTGTGCCACACGCGGTAGGAGGGCGCGGACTCGAACCTTCGCGTGTCGTCGCGGAAGCGCAGCCCCACCTTGGAGGGGTAGAACAGCCCGTCGCCGCGCGCCACGCCGTAGATGAAGGTGTCCACCGACGTTCCCGCGCACTCGTCGATGGGTATCCACGCGTCCTCCAGCGCCATCGGCGGCTCGAACACGAACAGGTAGTAGTGTCGCGCGTCGTTGAAGTAGATTGTCCGCTGTCGTTTCATGACGGATTCATCCTACATTGAATCGGGTTCCGGGCGGCGCTTCTCATGCGCCGTCTCCGTTCACATCCTCGTCATCAAGCCAGCCGTACTTGGCGGCGAGGCGCATCCACAGCCGCCGCGTCATCTTCGCGTCCGTGCGGATCTCTTCAAGCTGTTCCTGCTGATGATCAATCCGTTCCTGATGCTGGTCAAGCTGTTCCTGCTGATGTTGGATCATTCGGATGACGTCCGCCGTCAGCTCTGTGAGCTTTCTGTCCGTCTCTTCGAGGCGCTCAAGCCTCTGCTCGGTCGTCATGGGCGGTCTCCTCGTCTTGTTCGGGCCGTATGCCGATTATACCATCGGAGGGATGGGACTCACCGCAGAGAACGCAGAGAGCACAGAGGGAATAGAGGGGGATGGATGCCCTCACCCCAGCCCTCTCCCACGACGGGAGAGGGGGTAGGAGTTTTCACCGCAAGGAACGCGGGGGACGCGGAGGGGATTTTATGGGTTGGGGATGTTGCGAGAGGGAAGGGAAAATCTCGAAATTTGTGGCATGGTGTGGCATTTTGTGGCATTTCCGTGATTATTGTCAAGTTCAAATAGCCTTTCTTCCCCCTCTGCGCTCTCCGCGCCCTCTGCGGTGCCCGCGCTCGCCCCCGTATCAGGTACGGGGCAAGCTCTGAGCCTGTCGAAGGGCAGTCCCTCGCCACTTCCTCCCCCCGTCATTCCCGCGAAGGTGGGGCGAAGAAACCAGCTCGCAGCCAGTAGGCGGATAATTTTTTACCGGACATTTCCTGACATATCCTGACAACTTGTGTTCGGGCCTCAATTTCCGGGCCCGGACGGTTCGTTTTTTCAGGAGCGGCTGTGTCCAGTATAGTACGCATGTTCTCACAAGTCAAGTGGGGCAGAGCGCTTCATGGTTCGACCCTTCGACAGGCTCAGGGGAGCCAGGCTCACCATGAACGGATGTTGGTACCTCTCCACCCAAAAATTTGGCACAGATTTTAGATTTGTCCAATTTTGGCACCCCTATATCAATTGACACACCGTAGGTGGACGGGAGTAGCCTAGTGCTATATGGCCTTAATGGGCGACTGCCGCTCGGCGCAGGGACGCCTGAAGGCCGGGAAACCTCCTTATCTGGAGCCTTAGAAAGTCTGCAAAACCGTTCGTGGTGAGCTTGTCGAACCACGATCCGCCCTTCGACAGGCTCAGGGCGAACGGGATGACATTGCCGGATAGAGCCTCTGCAAACACCTTCTTACGGAGGAATTGATGCGACACAACACACCCGTCACCACCATGGCCGCGGCCCTCGCGCTCGCCCTTGCACTGCTCATGGTAGTCCTGCTCCCCTCCGACAGCGTGGTTCACGCGGTTGATCCCACGTTCGTCTCAGGTACTGGTCCATGGACGATACCCGAGAACACGCCGCCGGGCGTCAACATCGGCAACCCCGTCTCGGCCACCGACCCCGACGAGACCGGCGCTGGCGCTATCGAGTACGGCAACACCCTGACCTACAGCCTCAGCGGCGACGACGCGGCATCGTTCGATATCGACGCCTCAACCGGCCAGCTCATAACCAAGGCTCCGCTGGACGCAGAGACGGAGACGAGCTACTCGGTGACGGTAACGGTGGATGACGGCGAAACCCGCACGACTCCCGTCACGCAGGCCGTCACGATCACGGTGACGAACGTTGTTGAGGCTCCGGGCGCACCTGCCGCGCCGACCGTGGTATCGGGCCCGGACGTTGAAAACACTAACGTGAATGAATCGGCCACGACTCTGCGGGTGATCTGGAATCCACCCGCTGAGACGGGGGACGGCAGCCTCACCTACGTTGTGGAGTATAAGAAAGTCACCGAGCCGACATTCGGAAGCGCCAACGCAGCCATCACGGGCACGTCCGCCGCAATTACCGTGCTGGAGGCCGACACCTCATATCACGTGCGAGTGCGTGCGATTAGCGGATCGGAAAATGGTCCATGGTCGCGCTCGAGCGTAGGGTCGACCAACAAGGAGGACAACATCCCGCCCAGCTTCAATGAACCAAGCGTCTCGCGGACCATGTTGGAGACAGCGGATGCGGGGCTGGTCGTCGGTAGCCCGGTGAGCGCGACGGACACCGATAACGTGCTTCCGCTGACCTACCGGCTCCAGGGTCCCGACGCGGACTTGTTCGACTTTCGCGCGTCATCCGGACAGATCCTGACCAAGAGGGGCGTGGTCTATGACCACGAGAGGAACGGCACACTCAATGTGACGGTGACCGTCTCCGATGGACAGGGAGGCAGCGACGCGAGAGCGGTGACGATTACGGTCAATGATGTGTTCGAGGCGCCGGAGACGCCCGCCCGCCCTACCGTTCGGGCGACGGCGAACAATAGCAGGAGCCTCGACGTGAGTTGGACCGAGCCCGAGAATATGGGCCCTGCCATCACCGGCTACGACGTGCGGTATCGCCAAGGCAGCAGCGGCGCCTTCAGAACCGTTTCGACAACGGGCACGGGAACCACCACCACTATTGCGCCCGAAAGTGATGGAGACCCCGCGAACGGCGACGAGCGGCTCACGCCCGGCGACTCCTACGAGGTATCCGTGCGGGCCAAGACCGAGGAAATCGACAGCCAGTGGTCGGCGCCAGGTACGGGCAGGACGGGCCCGGCGAATAGTGAGCCGATATTCAGTGACAGGCGTGGCACGACAAGGAAAACAGACTTCACCACCCCGCGGAGCGTGGCTGAGAACACCCAGCCGGGGCAGCGCGTCGGAAGCGCGGTCAGCGCCGTGGACGGAAACGGCGACAACCGGACCTACAGGCTGGTTACGGCGGATGATGGGGCACACGTGGCGTTGTTCGACATCAACGAGTCGAGCGGGCAGATACTGACGAAAGGTTCTCTGAATTTTGAAGGAGCACCAGACTGTGAGACGGGTGACGCTAGTATAGACAATTGCTATAAAGTGAATGTGGAGGTCTGGGACGGCCTTGACGAGCACGGAAACGAACAGGTTACCACCAGCCTCGACGATGGCGACGACACCAACGACGGCACCATCACCGACGACACCATCACGGTGAGGATCATGGTCACCGATCAGGCCGAACCGCCAGCCGCGCCGACAGTGACGGTCACGTCACCCTCTGTTGCAGTTACTGCGGATACGGCGACGCTAGTCGTGACTTGGGGTGAGCCCGAGAACATGGGGCCCGCCATCACCGGCTACCGGGTGGAGTGCAGCGGCTACCAAGTACCCGACGACACATGTCCTCAAGATATAGCGGCGGACACCACCACGCACACGATAGAGGGACTTACCCCGGGCAGGCCCTACAACGTGCGGGTGGTGGCGATAAATCCCGAGGGAGAACGCTCCTCGGCCCAGGTTGGGCAGTCGACCAGCAAAGCAGGCAACAACTCACCCACATTGACAGTCCCAGGAACCTTGAGTGTGCAAGAGAATGCTTCTTCTGCTCGAACGCCGGTTGGCAATCCCGTTACGTCGAGTGAGGCTGATTCAGAGACGGTGACCTATCGTCTTGAAGGTTCCCATACGAACTTATTCGACATCGACAGCCGCACCGGGCAGATACGGACGAAGACGACGCTGAACTACGAGGATCCGGAGTGTAATCCAGACGGAACTAGTTGCTCCTACAGTGTGATTGTGAAGGCTTCCGACCCCTCTGGCGGCAGCGTCGCTGAACCGGGGACTATCACTGTCACAGATGCGCTCGAGCCTCCGTCCGCGCCAGTCCCGCCGACGGTGACGGCCACGACAGGATCGGGCTGGAGCCTCAAAGTGACGTGGAGGGAGCCGGCTAATAAAGGTCCTGACATCACCGACTACGACATACAGTATCGGGAATATAAGGCAACTGAACCCGTAGACGCGTGGCAGGCCTGGACCCACGAAACCAATGGTGCCGGCAACACGAACAGGAGCGCCACGATAACGACGATAGACGATCCGGCAGTGCACCTGACGCCCGGCACCCAGTACGAAGTGCAGGTGCGGGCGAAGAACGGTGAGGAAGACACCACTGAGAACTGGTCTCCCTCGGGCCGTGGCAGGACGAACCCAAGCAACACGAGGCCGGATTTTGTCGACGATAACGCCCTCGTCACGCGCGAAGTGGATGAGAACACGCGGTCGGGGCAGAATATCGGAAACGCGGTCGAGGCCACGGACGCGGACCGCAACAGCCTGAGGTACAGCCTAGAAGGCCCCAACAAGAACCTGTTCTCCATCGTCTCCGGCGGGCAGATACGGACGAGAGCCGCCTTGGACTACGAGACGCAGAACAGCTACTCGTTGACGGTGAAGGTGGACGACGGCTCGCGGAAGGCCAACAGCTTCGCCGTCAAGTCGGTGACCATCAACCTCAGGAACGTGAAGGAGCCGCCGTCTACGCCTGGGGCTCCGACGGTGGCCGGGATACCCGGCTCGACGAGCAGCGTGCGCGTTACGTGGGACGAGCCCGCGAACACGGGGCCTCCCATCACCACGTACAACGTGCGATACGCCCCTAGCGGGCAACCCGACGCTATTAACGTGGTGATGGTACCCATCGGCAACGCAGACAGGAGTGCGGTCATTACCGGACTGACAGCGGGCACGCGCTACAACGTGACGGTGCGGGCGTGGAACGATGAGGGTCATAGCGACTATTCACGCCCGGGCACGGGGTCGCCGAACCCGGACGTAGAGAACAGGAATCCTACATTCCCTAGCCGCGCGTTGACGTTCAGCGTAGCCGAGAACACGGCGCCAGGGACCGACGTTGGCAGCGTTATCGCGGCCACCGACCCCGACGGCGACGTGCTGAACTACATGCTCGAAGGGCCTGACGCGGGCTCGTTCGAAATCGTAGCCACCAGCGGCGGCGCCCAAATACGGACGAGCGCGGCCCTGAACTTCGAGGAGAAGGCCCGCTACTCGGTGGCGGTGAGAGTAAGAGACGGCAGGGGCGGTACGGACGCGGTCAACGTGACGATCAACGTGACGGACGTCAATACCGAGGCCCCGGACACGCCGTTCGCTCCGACCGTCACGGCGCTATCGAGCACGAGTATCCAGGCGAGCTGGGACGCCCCGGAGAACACCGGGCCGCCGATAACGGACTACGACTACCGATACCGGGCTGTGGCGGACGCCAATTGGACGGAGGTCACGAACACGACGATCACGGAGACGACGGTCACGATCGATGGACTCACGCCGAGCACGTCCTACGACGTGGAGGTGCTGGCGAAGAACGCCGAGGGCGCGAGCGACTGGTCGAATCCGGGTAACGGAGCGACGAACGCGCCCGGCGCGAACAACCCGCCCGTGTTCACCGATGGAACGACCGCGACGCGGAGCGTAAGCGCGACATCGCCGGCGGGCACGAATATCGGCGATCCCATCGCCGCGACCGACGCCGATGCAGGCGACATGATCACCTACAGCCACGAAGGGCGGGACGCGCCGTCGTTCGATATCGACTCGACGAACGGCCAGCTTAGCACGAAATCCGGCATTACGCTGATCGTCGGGACGACGTACACGGTGACGGTCGTCGCGGACGACACGAAGGACACGACGCGGATTACGGTCTCCATCGAGGCCACCGCCGCGCCGCCGAACAACCCGCCCGTGTTCAGCGAGGCCCCCAGCACCACGCGGACGGTGCGCGACGACGCCACGGCGGGCAGGAATGTCGGCAGCCCCGTCACGGCGACGGACGCGGATACAGGCGACACGATCACCTACAGCCTCGAAGGGACGGACGCCGCGTCGTTCGGCATCGTTGCATCGAGCGGCCAGATACAGACGTTGGACGCGCTGGACGCGAGCACGAAGTCGACGTACTCGGTGACGGTGAAGGCTACGGACAGCAACGGCGGAAGCGCCACGATCGCGGTGACCATCACGGTCACGGCCGCGCCGGTGAGCTATGGCTGCGCGACGAACGGCGCGGTGGACGCGTCGAACACCGGCCTCGTGGCGGATTGCGAGGCGCTCATGGCGTCGAGGAACCTTCTGGAGGGCAACTCGGAGAGGCTGAACTGGTCGCCCGCCACGCCGATAAATCAGTGGGAGGGCGTCTCTCTCAGAGGGAGTCCGGCGAGGGTCACATTCCTTGTCCTCTCTAGCAAGAGTCTGGACGGGACGATCCCCGCGGACCTGGGCCGACTGCCCATGCTGAGGTGGCTGAACCTCCGCTCGAACAACCTGAGTGGCAGCATCCCGTCGGAGCTTAACAACCTGACCAGGCTGGAGCGGCTCCTGCTCCACAACAACCGCCTGAGCGGGCCGATTCCGAACCTGAGCAGTCTGCGCAGCCTGAAGATGCTGTGGCTGTCGGGCAGTCAGATGAACCTGTCCGGCAATCTCCCGTCGTGGCTGAACTCGATGAGCAGCCTCGAGCAGTTGAGCCTCTGGGGCAACGACCTCAGCGGCCCGATACCGAGACTTACGGGAATGACGAGCCTGAGTCTGCTGAAGCTCCAGAGCAACAACTTTAGCGGCGGCGTTCCCGCGTGGTTCGGCGATATGAACGGCCCGTCGATCCTGTACCTGCACGACAACGAGTTGACGGGTTCGATCCCGGCCAACTTGGGACGGAATACAGGGGTTGCCCGGCTCTGGCTTGATAGGAATAACCTGAGCGGGACCATCCCGCCGGCGCTGAGCGGCATGACCAGTCTCCGGACGTTGAACCTCCGCGACAACCAGCTCACGGGCAGCATCCCGCCGCAACTTGGAACCCTGAGCAGGCTGCTGCAACTGAGGTTGCACAACAACCAACTGACCGGGATCATCCCGGCGGAGCTGGGGCATCTGAGCGAGCTGAGGCAGCTGGCGGTCTCGAACAACAGGCTGACCGGGACGATACCGTCCGAGTTGGGCGATTTGGGCAAGCTGGGGTTGCTGTGGCTCTCGGACAACCAGCTGACCGGGACGATCCCGTCTGAGTTGGGCGATCTCGGCGACACGCTCGGCAACATCAGACTCGCTGGTAACAACTTTGACTCCGCTGCGTGCGTGCCGAGCGGCCTGGCGAATGTGGCTGAGAACGACTACAGCGAAGCGGGTCTGTCCATCTGTCCCTAAAGCGCAGCCCAGGGAAATTCAAGCGGGACCCCGGCGGTCGAGCAATCGGCCGCCGGGGTTGTTGCACAGCCCTTCATTAGAGGGTGTCTGATAAGTCGTCGGAAACCGTTCGTGGTGAGCCCTTCGACAGGCTCAGGACAGGCTTGTCGAACCATGAACAGCGCCTCGACCCTTCGACAGGCTCAGGGTGAACGGAAGGGTTTTAGGCGAGGACTCGAACTCTCCCGTCATGGCGTACGGTTGAGATTCTCCTAGTGGTTCAACATGATTGTATTGACGGGTACCTAATGCCGGTTCATTCCTCTGAAAATAACCCCCGGCAAACCCGTTGTAGGGGCAACCCTTGTGGTTGCCCGCCTCCGCTCCGCATACATTTTCATTGCTGGTTGTGCAGGCCGCAAGGCTGCATGAGGGATTCCTGCGAAGGAACGTCATGTGGCTACCGGTGACGATGGCGACGCCCTGAAACGTCGTTGTCCCGCAAGATCGTCTGGCCGTGACTGTGAATCAGGTCTTCGCCGACCTACGGTACTCAGGCGGCGAGCCCCTATCGAGAAGAGAGGAGGAGATTCTCAGACGGGGGCTCTTCGCTTGAATAGGATAGCCAGTACGAATATCCCGGTTGCGACCAGGGTCATGGCGGGACCGGCGGTCAAATTGAAGTGGTAGGAGATGTAGAGGCCCGCCACGGCGGCCAGGGTCCCAGCGCCGCGGCCACTATCATCATCGTGACAAAACGCCTCACCAACAGGTAAGCCGTGGCAGCGGGCGTCACCAGCATTGCCATGACAAGAATAACACCCGCCGCCTGAATCCCTATCACTATAACGAGGGCAAGTATGACCAGGAACACGTAGTCGATGATGTTGGTACGTTTACCGACAACCTGGGACCCCACGGGATCGAAGCTCGAGAACAGCAACCAGTGGTGAAGAGCGAACAGCCCCAGGATAACTATCGCGGTTATCCCAAGGGATACATAGATGCCGGTCGGAGATATGCCCAGGATCTGTCCCAGGAGCAGGTCTTCCAAATTGACTCCGATCTGTGTTGCTCGTGTTGCTCTTGCCAGCATCACAAGTCCGAGGGCAAACATGGCCGCAAAGAGGATGCCTATGGAAGTATCCGTGCTGAGGCCCGCGCGCCGGCTAATGATCCTGACCAGCACGGCAACGGAGACCCCGGTTGGAACGGCGGCTATGGCCGGGTTGAAGCCCACTATGAACCCAAGCACCATTCCCGGCAGCACGGCGTGGGCGAGGGCGTCCCCCATGAAGGCGAGGTTCCTGGTGACGACGTACGCGCCGACCAGCGGACACATCACGCCCACAAGCACCGAGCCGATCAGGGCCCTCACCATGAAGCCGTACTCGAGTGGGGCGACAAAGAAGTCTATCACGTCGTCCTGCTACCGCTCCCCGTCCATCGTGAGGCGCAGACCGTGGGCGCCGTACAGCTCCTCCATGACCTCGGAGGTAAACACCTGGTGAGGAGGGCCGCAGGCGCACACGTGGCGGTTCAGGCACAGTACCTGGTCGAATCGACCGCCCAGGTTGGTCAGGTCGTGGGTCGCCAACAGGACGATGCGCCCCTCATCCCGCAGTGTTTGCAGGACCTCTACGAGGCCTTCCTGGGCGCCCGCGTCAACCCCGCTGAAGGCCTCATCCAACAGGAGAACGCTTGCCTCCTGGGCCAGCGCCCTTGCGACGAACACCCTCTGTCTCTGCCCTCCCGAAAGCTCCGTCATGAGGGCAGAGCGATGGTCCCACAGGCCCACACGGCCGAGGCACGCGTTGACAAGCTCGCGATCTCTCCTGCCGGGCCGGCGGAACCATCCGAGTCTGCAGCACCGGCCCATCATCACAACGTCCGTCACAGTCACGGGAAACCGCCAGTTGACGCTCTCCCGCTGAGGCACGTAGGCCAACGCTCCGCTTCCCTGGTCCACACGGTGAAGGGTTACCTTCCCCCGGCGGACCGGAAGGAGTCCGGCAATAGCATTGAATAGAGTGCTCTTGCCGGCTCCGTTCGGTCCTACTACGCCCATTAGAGTCCCCGCATCTACGTCGAAGGTGACGTTGTTCAGGGCGGTGTGACCATCGAATTCGACAGTCACGTCCTGAAGCGACATCCTCGCGCTATGCGGGTTCAGGGCGGTCTTCACTACTTCAATGCCTCAACCATAGTTTCCACGTTCGCTCTCACCATCCCAAGATACGTGTCAGCGCCGCTGCCCTCCGGCCCGAGAGAGCCGGAATAGAGCCGGAACAGCTCTGCGCCGGTCTCCCTTGCCACGGCCTGTGCCAGCCTCTCGCTGACTGTCGTCTCGCCAAACAGTGCTTGTATCTCGCGTTCCCGTATCACCTCGACCAGACCCGCGATGTGCTCCGCGGAGGGCTCCACGTGAGTCGCCAACGACGGTATGACCAGCCCAACTATCTCGAACCCATAGGCCTGGGCAAAGTAGGTGAAGGCGTCGTGCGATGTAACCAGCAGTCTGCGCTCCGGCTCGATAGTACCGACCTGATCGAGAATCCAGTAGTGCAGCTCGTCGAGCTCATCTGCGTATTCCGAGGCGTTCTGGAAGTAGACGCTCGCGTTGTCGGGGTCTATAGCCGAGAGTCGAGCGGCTATCTCGTTGACAGCGACCTTCACACGGATCGGATCGAACCAGAAGTGAGGATCGTGAGTGCCGTGGGCGTGGTCGTGCCCTTCATGGCCATGCTCGTCCTCTTCGTGTTCTTCATGGTCATGGTCGGCGTGTTCGTCCTCTTCGTGCTCGTCGTGGCCTTCATGGGGCGCGCCGTCCGAGTCAGTGACTCCAAGGAACGCCAGGCTCGACGGTGCGCCGCCGAGTTCCCATTCCTCTTCGATCTCCATGTGTGGGAGATGAACACCGAGGACGTGGCCGCCGTTGGGATCGGCGACGTAGAGCCACTCGCCGACGACGATCATGGCGGGACGACCAGCGTCGCCCGGCTCGACCAGATCCAACGTCGCGACCAAGTCGCCGTCGTGCGCGTCCAGCGCGTGCAGCACGCCGTCAGCGCCGAGCACGTAGAGCAGCTCGCCGTCGCTGGAGAACTTCGTGGAAACGCTCGGCTCGCTGAACACCTGATGCATTTCGTTGTGATCCACTTCGATCAGCCAAATGCCATCGTCGACGAAGCCCTCATCGCCGCGGTAGGAGGCCCTGCCGAAGAAATGCTCGACGTGGTGGTGACCGTAGACCGACCCGATCCGAGAGTCTTCACGCATCTCAGGCGGATTGGGGATGAAATGGTGCTCGTACTCCCCGTCGTGAGCTTCGAGGAAGAGCACGCCGCCGACGCAGCCGAAGGCCGCGCCATGCTCGTTGTGGGACTCACCGTGCATGCCCGGGCATGAGCGATTGCTTGCGTCGTAGACGACGTGGTCATCGAAGTCGCGAACCTCAACGCCGACAGGCAGAGCGTCATCCAGGTCGTCGAGATTCTTGGTCGTGATGACGACGTGGTCGTCCGAGATGACCAGCGCCGCGCCATGCTGCGGTCCGGCCTCAAACTCGACCGGCTCATAGTCGCCGCTTGAGCTCGCCAGGTCCGCCTCGTTGATCAGGATGGCGTGACCGTGGGCGTCGGCGAAGATCGCGGTCCAGCCGTGACTGTTGACGTAGTGAATCGGCCGCTCTTCCGCGATCTCCAGGGAGTGTCGTGAGACGGGCTGGGTGACGAGGTCGAAGTGATCACCGTGCTCCTCAAGGAAGATGCCGCCGTCGAAGACGTGGATGCGGTCGTCGTCGTCCTCCGGCCCGCGGGCGAGGACGATGCCGAAGCGATGGGTGGGACTGGGGTACACGGTCGAGCGAGGCGCGGCAACCTCGAAGATTCCGCTGTCAACGTGATCGGTCGACAGATCGATGACGGAGAGGTGCGCATCCACCGCATCCGCAACGAGCAAGCGCCCAACGGTCATCACGCCATGGTCGTCGTGGCCTTCCTCCTCGTGGTCATGGGCATCCTCCTCATGGTCGTGGCCTTCCTCCTCGTGCTCGTCGTGGCCTTCCTCCCCGTGATCGTCATGATGCATAGCGAGCATGGCATACTCGAGTGGATCGACGACATTACCAAGGGCGACGATCTTGGACTCATCTGCACTGGCGTTGTGCAAGAGGTCCTCCAGCCATTCGGCCTCCAGTTCGAGGCCGACAGTCAGCACGAGATCCGCGTCAGCTACCCTGGCAACGTCGCGAGCTCCCGGCAGGAATGTGTGCGGATCGGCGCCCGGCTGCAGCAGGCTGAAGACCTCTGCCCTGTCTCCGCCTACCACACGAGCCCAGTCGGCCACAAAGTTGGTGGTTGTCACCACTTGGACCGGGGGCCCGGAGGGCGTGGGAGCTTCCATGGCAGCCGCTGCTGCCGCCTGTGCGGCCGAGGCTGCTGCTGCGGCCTGTGCGGCTTCGGCAGCCGCGCTCTCGATCGCCTGGTTCGTGGCGACCAGGGAGGCGTTCACGATTTCCGTGACCTGCTCGGCGGTGAGCTGGTCGCCGACTGCGTCCTCGACGGCCTGGGCAACCAGATCCTCGATGTCGCCGCGCGTAAGCGTGCCGGAGAGCCCGGCGCTCACCTGGGCCTGGACGATGTTGCTGATCTCGTCGGCGCTGACGCCTTCTGGCACCGCACCGGCAACGGCGGAGTTGACGAGGCTGGTGAGCCGGCTCACGTCGATCTCAGGCGCGGGCAGCGCCCGGAAGGACTGGTCGACGATAGCCTGCACGTCGGCCGCGGAGAGCTGCCCCTCCGTCGACCGGCTCACGATAGACTGGACGTCCGCACGCGTCAGACCGGCGGGCTGCGCGGCGATGGCCGCGGTGACCGAGTCCGAGACGAGCTGCTGTATCTCAGCCGCGCTGGCGCCCTGAGGCTGCTCAGCGATGGCCGCCGCTACCGAATTCTGTA
>JAPPDQ010000224.1:13743-19129 GCA_028875495.1 Chloroflexota bacterium | reverse complement strand
CCTTGTAGGGGAACGTGCCTGAGAGCACCGACCGCTCCATATAGTCTGCCACCGAAAGCTCTTCATCGGGCTCCTGTCTATGGTGGCTCAGGTCCCGTTTCTCCAGTGTGACCGTTCGACCCCGCCGGTCCTGCTCGAACAGCTCCGCCGCGATTATTTGCCGGTTTCCACCTGTGATGTTCGCCGGGTAGTCGATTTGGATCGTGGGAACGTCATGGCCGAAGTTGTGCCGGAGCATGTCCCCGACGGGGCTGTCGAGTACGACGGAATCGTCCCGTCGTTTAAGGTACCAAGTTGAGTCGAGGGCGGTGAGGGTGTAGCCGAGAGGGTGAGAGAATTCCCGGGGATTCATTTGCAAGGTAACGGTGTACGTGGCGTTGATCGGCGCACGGTATTTGATCTCGTCGAAATACACCTCATCCGAACCGATGTCGTACGGAGGAGCATCGTCGTATTCAATAGTCACCAACATGCGGTTAAGGCCGAATATTCGTATGGCTACACTCTCACCCCCAAACAGATCGATGGTGTACCGGTCGATGTCGCCCGGAGTATCGATGACTCCCGCGATAGTTTCGCCAAAACGAAGAAGCCTTCCGTCGTCGGGATCGGTACGGCGCACCAGCGGCGTGGCGCTCTTCAAGGTGACTTGCCGTTCGATATCGAACCGCTGTTTCACCTCGATGAACCCCGGACCGGTTATGCAGCATCGGTCGGTTAATCCATCCTGGACGGTACGAAAGTCGGGCCTGAAAGCCCCGACTCCATTAATGTCGAAGAATCCGTACTCCACATCGCGGTACGAGTCGAATTCGATGGTGTGGGTTGACCCTTTCGACACGAATGTTGCGGTGTCCCATTGATCTCGCAAGAGGAACCGGTGCTCACGGCTTCCTTCTCTGATGTTGGGAAGGTCACGGTGCCCTAGAACTGTGATGGCGTCACCTCGTCCCAGTTTTTCCAATCGATCCTTGACGGTGCCGGACGAGGGACCCCAACTAAGCTCTTCACCACGCCCGCGAACCAAGACGCCCATCACTTCGCCGCTTCCGTTTGCAATCGGCCCCCCGCTCATGCCCAATTTACCTGTGGCCGACGCATACACGATCGTGGCATTCGCTTCCGGCCAATCCTTTTTGGAATGGAATTTCCCTTCGCTGACCGAGATTCCCCCAGGACCTCTAGGATCGCCAATGATGTATGCCGTGTCCTCTACAGTCAAAGAGTCGATTTCGCCAAACTCCAACGTTGGCGAAGAGGTGTCGACAGGGCCGAGGAATGCAAGATCGGTAAAGTAGTCGTAGCCTGCGATGGGGACGGTCTCGTGCAGCGTACCGTCGTCGTCCAAGACATTGATCCCTGGTTTCCCCCACACGACGTGTGCCGCTGTGACAATGTAGTTCCCATCCACCAGGAACCCGCTGCCGCTGTCAGCCCCTCTGAATTGGATAGTCACCATCGACGGCGCGACCTTCTTCAGTACGCTCTTTCCTAATACCGTATCTTCAACTGGTGCGTCCTCGATTGACGGTGTAGGCTCTTTTGGCACACTCTCTTCGGAAGGCTCGCTCCCACATGCGGCGCACAGCGCCAGCACGAGTGCCGCCAGCAGCTTAAGAAGCGTGATTTTCACCAGTGGTCCTCCGATGTCGAGTCACTGGTCCGTCATTCCATCAGCAATCGAGAAGCCCCCGACGGAGAAGGTGCCGATGCAGTATTCGACGACTGGTCTCCACTCGTCGAATACCTCGCCGGGGGCGTAGAAGATCGCCATGAAGCCCGTTTCGCCCTGATGGATGTATGCCAAGCGCACGCCCTTCATGCCGCCGTTGTCGACCTCGAAGTCCTCGACCAGGACCGGCGCGCCGGAGGGGGTCTCGATCTCGCGGCTGGCAGTGACGATCTTCTCGCCCTTGTAGGGGAACGTGCCTGAGAGCACCGACCGCTCCATATAGTCTGCCACCGAGAGCTTTTCATCGGGCTCCTGTCTGTGATGGCTCAAGTCACGCTTTTCGAGCGTGACGGTTCTGCCCCGTCGGTCCTGCTCGAACAGCTCCGCGGCGATGACGTCTCTATCCCCACCTGTGATGTTTGCAGGGTAGTCTATTTGGATCGTAGGGACTGGGTGATCGAACTTGTGTCGGAGCATGTCCCCAACGGGGCTGTCGAGGGTGTTTGCGGGTCCGTCTAGGCGGGTGATTATTAGTCGCGGGGAGACCGTGAGTATATACCCAACTGGTGCACTCAAAGTTTTGGTGCCCTGCTGAACAGCTATGGTGTATTCGGCATCTCGGGGAGGGCGGTACTCAATCTCGCTAAGGTAGAGTTGTCCCGAAACGATTTCGTATGGCGCAGCGTCAGGGTAATCTATAGTTACTGTCGTACTCTTAAGGGCGTTCACCTGTACGGCAATACCTTTGTAGCGCGACAGTTGGATGGTGTACCTATCGATATCGCCCGGTGTATCGATGGCTCCCACAATAGTATCCCCGATCTGCAACTGCCTTCCGTCATCGGGGTCATCGCGACGGATCAGGGGAGCCTCGCTCCTTAACGTGAGATATCGTTCGATGTCGAACGGTTGTCTAACCTCGACAAAACCAGGACCCGTTTGGCAGCATTGGTCGGTCAGCCGATCTTGAGCAGAACGGAAACTTGGACTGAAGGCTCCATTGCCGTCAATATCGAAAAATCCGTACTCAACATCCCGGTAGGAATCAAACTCAAGGGTGTGGTATGAGCCCACTGAAACAAATGACGCAGTGTCCCAGCGGTCACGCAACACGATTTCGAACTCCCGGCTCCCCTCCCGGGCATCGGGAAGCTCGCGGTTTCCCAGAATCGTAATGTCTTCGCCCCGGGTCAGTTTTTCCAGCCGATCCTTGACGGTGTCCGACGAGGGACCCCAACTAAATTCCTCACCACGCCTGTGAACCAAGACGCCCATCACCTCGCCGCTCCCGTTTGCAATTGGGCCCCCACTCATGCCACTTTTACTTTCGGCCGTCGCATACACTATCGTGGCATTAGCCTCCGGCCAGTCCCAGGTGGAATAGAAATTTCCCTCGCTGACCGAGATTCCTCCGGGGCCTATCGGATCGCCAACTATGAACGCCGTGTCCTCTAATGTCAGAGAGTCGAATTCGGCAAACTCCAAGGTCGGAGCAGAAATGTCGACAGGGCCCAGGAACGCAAGACCGGTAAAGTAGTCGTAGCCTGCAATGGGGACGTTCTCGTGCAACGTACCGTCGTCGTACAAGACATCTATCCCAGGCAATCCCCACACCACATGTGCCGCCGTAACAATGTAGTTCCCTTCCACAAGGAACCCGCTGCCGCCGTCAGCCCCTCTGAATTGGATGGTCACCATCGACGGACTGAGCTTCTTGAGCACACCCTCTTCCGAAAGCTCGCCCCCACATGCGGCGCACAGTGTCAGTACGAGTGCCGCCAGCTGTCCCAAGAGAGCGACTTTCACCAGAGCGCCTCCGAAACAAAGGTATCAAATCCAATGTTACATATGATTCGTGCTATCGGCTAGATTGCGGGTCGGCCCTCGACGCGCTCAAGTGCGAGTGCGGATTGTCAGGAGACGATACGGACGGAAAGAACGCCGGACTCTGTTCAGGTGGTACAATACCGTGCGGATTCAGACCACCATTTAAGGAGAACGACGTGGCAGAGTTCGAGGGAGTAGTTCCGGCAATCATCACGCCAATGTTCGCGGACGGAGAGATTAACGAAGAGGGATTCCGCACCGTCATGGAGGACAACATCCAGGCGGGGGTACACGGTTTCTGGACGGCAGGAGGCACGGGCGAGAGCGTCCTTCTGACAGACGAAGAGAACCATCGAATCGCGCGGGCTGCGGTCGACCAGAACCAAGGGCGGACGAAGATAATCATGCACGTGGGGGCGCAGACCACGGTGCGCGCCGCCCGCAATGCGGAACACGCGGCGAGAGCGGGCGCGGACGCCGTGTGTGCTGTCCCGCCATTCTTCGTTCGACCGGGCGACGGGGGCATCGTCGGATACTATAAGGAGGTCGCCGAGGCGGCAGACCTCCCGCTCTTCGTCTACAACCTGCCCCAGGCCACGGGAGTGAATATTACCCCCGACCTGATGCAGCAGCTACAGGACAACGTGCCGCACCTCACGGGCCTCAAGCACTCCGCCCCTGACATTAACGATGTCTACAACTTCGCCAAAATGGGACTGCGGGTATTCACGGGCATGGGTAGGATGATGCTGCCGGCCCTGACCATAGGGGCGGCGGGATGCGTGGACGGGCCTCCATGTCTCGCCCCTGAGCTGTGGGTCGCCATATGGGAGGCCTACAACGCGCGTGATCTCGACCGCGCCGAGGAGGCGCAGGCCAAGGCGAGCGAGGTCATGGACTTCCTCATCGATCTTGGCTACATCGGCGCGCTCAAGACGGCGGTCGGCGAGAGACTCGGCATCGAGACCGGCGACCCTCGTCCTCCTAATCTGGGCGCCACGCCTGAGCAGAAGGTCGCAGCCCGCGAGGCCGTCCATAGGCTGGGCTTGGCCAAGGTCGCGAAGGCCGCCTAGCGGCCATCCCGTGTAGCCGAAGTCTTTGCTCCAGGCAAACCACGTTGATTTCGACTATCCAAGCACCCCGGCCATGAGGAATACGAACGTGACCAAATACACCGAGCTCAAGCACCAACTTGGCGTCACAGCCAAGGCCGGAGTCGAGACGCTCAATCGGTTCGAACTCAACACCGAGGCGTCAATGGCAGAGGACATCGACGAGATGGCAGATTACTCCGAAGTCCTTGTCAGCGCCCACGCGCCTGCCATTGTCGGGGACATGCGACTCAACATAGCGTCCACGGACGACGGCTTTCAAAAGAAGTCCATCGAGGTGATTGTCGACTACATCGACAGGGCTGCAGGGTACCCGAACGTAAAGCAGATCAACATGCACTTTGCTCCCAAGCACTGGAATGGCCTTTCTCAATCGGAGGGTCGAGAGGGTACCTACGACCTTCTCATCGAAGGCATTCGCGAGGTCGCGGCGTTCTGCGACCGACACGACATCGAACTTGTCCTGGAGAACAACAACTCCTACTGGACCGACGACATTATTGATACGCCCCATAATCAGGTCGACTGGTCGGAGCGCAACGAATACTTCGGCATGTCCCCGGAGCAGTGGCAACAAGTCGCCGTGGACGTTGACCGCCACAACGTAGGGCTTTGCCTCGACTCAAGCCACGTCGTCACCTATGCACACCGCTTCCCGGAGGACCGGCGGGAGGAGCGCGTTCTCGCGTTCCTTTCACGCCCCGAGCTCATCCGCCACGTCCACTGGAACGACAACTACCTCTACGACGGTCGAGGCCGCACCGACTCCCACGCG
>JAPPDQ010000224.1:4140-13733 GCA_028875495.1 Chloroflexota bacterium | reverse complement strand
TCAACAAGGGCACACTCCCGACGGAGATGCACCGGCGCATCAAATACCTCGACGCGACGTTGCTCATGGAGCACTTCTACGACGTGGAGACGCTGGAAGAGGAACTCGCGTTCATCGACAGCCTGTAGGGGCCGTCATTCGTCCGGCGGATAGGGTTTCCAGGAGAGGGTGACAACCTCCGCCCCGGAGAACGTATAGTTGATGCCGCCCCGGAGATCGAGTTCCCAAAAGGGCATCTGACGCACGTAAGCCGTGACCGTCGTTTCCCCCGCCGTCGAGACGACGATATAGTCCTTCGCGGGTGTAGTCAGGCAGAAGAAAGGCTCGGTGGGGCTGTCGCACTTCTCGGAGTCTTGGGCGAATGGGTCGGAGGCGAGGTCTGTCAGTGTTCCGTGATCGAAGTCGACAACGAATGTTTCGGAGTCAAGCAACTCCACGTCCTTGACGTCAAGCCAACGCGTTTCTCCGGGCTGGAACTCCCTGTGCAGGAACTCATCGAACGGTTCAGCCGTGGCGATGGGCGTACCGCCGCCAAGGCCCGTGTAGATTGCCAGTGAAGGATAGATGGGTGTAGGCGTGGGTGTGGGAGTCTGTGTCGCCGTTGGATTCGGAACAATCTGAATCGAAGTGGGCGTGGGTGTCGGTGTAGGTGTGAGTCGAGTAATCGCCCAACTGATATCCGCCTTCGTTCCGTCCGGCACGGAATAGAGGGTTACGAGATGCGAACCCAGGTGCCCTTCCTTCAGTTCGGGATTGAGAGGACGCGGCCATGGTGTCGGCACGGCCGCACCCGGTGTCGCGACCGGCGTCACGCCCATCGTCACCTCAAGTCCATTAACTCCGATTGGTGGAATGTCTGTCGGCAGAGGCCCCTGTTCCAGCAATCTTTTCACATGGGTAATTCCGGCATCGGCGGCGTACAGTTCCTTCAATGCGTCGGCGTCCTCTCCGCCCACGCGGAGAAGCCCGGATGCGTAACCCAGCAGACCGATGACGACCATCGCCCCGATGGCCACGATGATGAGCACCAACGGCAGCACGAAGCCGGCCTCGCTTGGCCTCAGATCGGGGTCTTGGGGAATAGTCACGGCAGGGTAGGGAAGCGTCCAGTAGTCATGGCAGTCACACTGTAGCGATAGACGCGACGGTTGTCACTTGGGAGCGCGTCCAATAAAGCTCCGAATCCGTTCGTGGTGAGCTTGTCGAACCATGAACGACCCTTCGACAGGCTCAGGGTGAACGGAGTTTTCGGATACCCTGTTAGACGCTCTGCCTGTCGAGGAGAGGGGATACTAGAGAGTCACCGAGTCGGGGACGTCGTCCATGCCGTAGTACTGGTGCTCGATCCGGTCGTCGTAGACCTTGACGATGCGGAGCCCTGACGGGTCGTCTTGCGGCGGGTACCCGACGGGGCCGGATGTGATCATGAGCATGTCGCCGTCGTTGGAGTAGTTGTTACTGTGCCAGTGACCTGAGAACACACCTGAAACGCGATGCTCCCGCAGGATCTCCAGCACCGGCATTCGTTGAGCACGAGGGATGATCTTGTTCCCGTCGTCCGGCTGGTCGGGCGAATCGGAGAACAGCGGATGGTGCATGAAGACAACGTTGTGGGTCGCGTCCGAGGCGTGGCTTTCGAGGTCGTCCCGGAGGAAGTTGAGGAGCGAGTCCCACTCGTCAGGCACCTCGGACGGGTCGAGACAGACCGAACTATTCAGCGCTACGAAGTGACTGCCCTGGGCGTCGAACGAATAGTTCTCATGCCCGAACTTCTCCCTGTATATCCGCAGAGACTCTTGAGTGGGCGTATTCCCAACGTCGCAATTGCCTGTGGTGAAATAGATCGGCACGTCTTCTCTGAGTTGCCCGGTGATCCGCATCAGCTCAGCGTGCTGTTTGGGGTCGTCGGAATGCTGGACGAGATCACCCGTCACCACTACGAACGCGGGGTTCAGGCGGTTCGCCGACGCGATGGCCTTCTCATACAAGGGAGTCTCAGGGAACGTCCCGTCGCCCGGCGCGAGGCCGTGGGACTCAAACAGCCCGAACTGCGGATCACTCAGATGAATGAAGAAGAAAGACACTTTAGGCAATCTCCTTTAATACTGCACCAGGGAGTACACACCGTAGCCGCTCAGCCGCTCGCGTCCGTCCAGGTCGATGAGCTCGATCACGGCGGCAAGTCCGGCGACCTCGCCCCCCATGGACTCGACGAGCTCGGCCCCGGCCGCCATCGTGCCGCCTGTCGCGAGAAGGTCGTCGAGTATGACGGCCCGCTGGCCCTTCGAGACCGCGTCGGTGTGGACCTCGACGACGTTCTGGCCGTACTCCAGCGCGTACTTGACCGACTTGGTCTCGTAGGGTAGCTTGCCCTCCTTGCGGACGGGCACGAACGGCTTTCCGAGCTTATAGGCGAGAGGAGCCCCTATGAGAAAGCCCCGCGCCTCAATGCCGAGTATCACGTCGACCCCTTGTCCCTCGTAGTGCTCCGCCATCCGGTCGATGACGTACCGGAAGGCCTCCGGTTCCTGCATCAAGGGAGTGATGTCGCGAAAGAGGATCCCCTCGACGGGGAAGTCTGGAATGTCCCGAATATATTGTCTCAAGTCCATAGCAAAAAGCGGGCCCTCGTGATGTTCAGTGAATGATAGGAGCAGGGGCTCACATCGGTCAATAGCGTTGATGCCTGGAATCCGTCAATTGACATCCCTGTATGCCGTCCATAGACTACGGCCACTCGATTGGGAGCGGCCCAATGTCCGAAAGGACCGACACGGCAGACGTTCTGGTAATCGGCGCGGGCATGTCCGGCGGGGCGTTCTCGTGGAGCCTCAGTGAGGCCGGCATCCGGGTTACCTGTCTCGAACAGGGAGGGTGGCCGATTCCGAGCCGGTACCCTTCGACGCATGAGGACTGGGAGCTCCACATATCCTCCGACTACCACTTCGACCCGAACGTGCGGGGGCTGCCGGAGGATTACCCCGTCAACACCGACGATTCGGCCATCGTCCCGTTCATGTACAACGCAGTCGGGGGCAGCGCCATTCACTGGGGAGCGCACTTCCCGCGAATGAGACCGTCAGACTTTCGGGTCAGGACGCTCGACGGCGTGGCCGACGACTGGCCGCTCACCTACTACGACCTCGAACCGTTCTTCGATCTGAACGACAGGATGACGGGCGTTGCCGGTCTTGCGGGAAACCCTGCATATCCTCCCATGCCGCCGCGCCAGACGCCTCCGCTGGGTATCGGCAAGCAAGGCAACAAGCTGGCGGAGGGGTTCGAGAGGCTGGGCTGGCACTGGTGGCCGGCCGAGAGTGCAATCAACTCCGCTCCCTACGACGGACGTCCGGCCTGTACCAACGGCGGCCCTTGCGTAACGGGTTGCTATTTGAAGGCCAAGTCCAGCGCCGATGTCACCTACTGGCCCAAGGCGATTGCCAACGGCGCGACGCTGAAGACCGGGGCGCGCGTGGCCGAGATAACCGTCGGGCCGGACGGTCTCGCAGATGGCGCGGTCTACTACGACGCCCAGGGAGTCGTTCAGCACCAGAAGGCTCAAGTCGTCGTCATGGCGGCCAACGGCGTCGGTACGCCAAGGCTGCTGCTCAACTCCAAGTCAGCGCTCCTCCCCAACGGTCTGGCCAACGGCAGCGGGCTCGTGGGGAAGAACCTCATGTTCCATCCCGTCGCCGCTACGGTGGGTATCTTCGACGAGGACCTGGAGGCGTACAAGGGACCGCTCGCGTGCTCGGTCACGAGCTACGAGCACTGCGAGACCGATCTGTCGCGCGGGTTCGTGCGGGGGTACCAGCTCCAGTCCAACAGGCAGCTCGGCCCGGTGAACACGTCTCTCGGAGGCCCCTTGGAACGACCGATTCCCTGGGGCGACTCGCACCACGAGACCTTTGACGAGCGCTTCGGGAAGGTCATACCCCTCGCTGCCCTCGGCGAGGACCTCCCGGAGTTGCACAACGAGGTCGTGCTCGACCCGAATCTGACTGACGGGCACGGAATTCCGGCTCCGAAGGTCAACTACGCCATGAGTGAGAACTCGACGAGGATGATGGACGAAGCCGTCGAGCGTATGAAGGAAGTGATGCTGGCGGCGGGTGCGGTTGGGACGGCCTCCAATCGGACGATGCGCGGGGCGGGCTGGCATCTGCTCGGGACTGCCCGCATGGGCACCGACCCCGACTCCTCCGTGGTGGATGGGTACGGAAGGGCGCACGACGTAAAGAATCTGTTCGTGATCGACGGGAGCCTGTTCGTGACGAGCGGCGCCGTCAATCCGACCTCGACCATTCAGGCCCTCGCTCTTTGGGTGGCCGACCACATAAAGGGGAACGCGCGGCACCTGCTCGATTGACAAGAAAATGACTACCTACGAACACGCACACGAACGAAGTCTGTTCCTATCTCCCGCTCATCGGGAGTTGCTTGATGCCATCGTCGACCGGATCATCCCGCCCGGAGACGGTGTGCCCGGCGCGGGCGTGGTAGGCGCTGCCGAGCATGTCGAGGGCATCTCCGGCGTCTCTCCGCAATCGCGGGCGCTTCTCACGAACGGACTGAAGGCAATCGAGGCGACCAGCGGCCGTACTCATTCCATGCAGTTCGTCGCCCTTTCCGACGGCCAGAAGACTGAAGTGCTCAAACAGATAGAGTCGCAACACGCGGAGTTCTTCGCGGTACTGGTCCGCGAGACGTATTCCGGGTACTACAGTAGATCTGAAGTGCTTCGGGTGAAGGGGCTTCCTCTCTCCGCACCACAGCCCCAGGGCTACGAGATCGAGCCGTTCGACGCCACGCTCCTGGACGGTGTCCGCAAGCGCGGCAAGGCGTACCGCGACGCATAATCCCGCTCAATTGCATAGGGCAGAGGCAACCTCACCAGCATCGCTCAGGCTTCGATTTACCTTGACAGTGCCTTTGCCGAAGTCCTACGATAGATAGCCTACGCCGAGGTAGCTCAGTTGGTAGAGCACAGCACTGAAAATGCTGGTGTCGCCGGTTCGATTCCGGCCCTCGGCACCAGCGGCGCGGCGCTGGCATAGCGAGCGGGAGTAGCTCAGTGGTAGAGCACTTCCTTGCCAAGGAAGATGTCGCGGGTTCAAATCCCGTCTCCCGCTCCAGACCGTCCTGGCCCCAAGCGCTGGCCAATCGCTTCGAGACGGTATTTGGCGTGGCTTGATACCTCACAATTCGAGTGGGTGCAAGTTCGCTTGCGGGCGTTCTTGAGCAATTTCCCAGTAGCCCTCTGAAAACCGTTGACACGATTGGGTTTGTATGCTAGGCTTTTGATGTCGCGATATGCCTTTCGTCAACTCACGACATTTCCTCACACCCATTCCGCTTCTTCTAACTCCGTAGTCCGCCGCGCCCTCTGCGGTTTCGGGCTGCTCAGCAGCGCCATTTAACTTCGAGGAGAAAGAATCGTATGACACTTTCGAGTGTTGGTGTCGAAAACGGCGTCCGCAATGGTAACGAGCTCCGCTCCTTTGCACAGACTTCGACCGTACTCGACGTTCCGAACCTGATTCAAGTGCAACTGGACTCGTTCGAGTGGTTCAAGACCGACGGTCTTAAGGAACTGTTCGAGGAGATATCGCCCATCGAGGACTTCCCAGGCGGGCGGTTCCAACTGACCTTCGAGGGCCATCACTTCGAGGAACCCAAGCAGTCCGAAGAAGAGTGCCGTGAGCGTGAGACGACGTTCTCGGCCCCTCTCTACGTGACCGTGGGGCTTCACACCAAAGGCTCCGGCCCAGGCGAAGGGGAGATCAAGTACCAGAAGCTGTTCATCGGGGACATCCCCATGATGACCACGACGGGCACCTTCATAATCAACGGGGCAGAGCGCGTCGTCGTGAGCCAGTTGGTTCGCTCGCCGGGCGTGTACTTCACGACTACGACCGATCCGACGACGGGCCGTCTCCTTGCGTCCGCCAAGCTGATCCCGATTCACGGCGCGTGGATGGAGTTCGACACGGACAAGCGTGATGTGATCTCCGTTAAGGTGGACCGCAAGCGCAAGACCCCTGTCACGATGCTGCTTCGCGCGATCGGCTTTACGACGGACGAAGAGATTCACAAGCTGTTCGAGGAAGTCGATATCGACCCCGACCACCCCTACATCCAGACGACCATTGAAAAGGACACCGCCGTCGGAAGTGAGGACGAGGCGCTGCTGGAGTTCTACCGCAGGCTTCGGCCCGGTGAGCCGCCGAGCGTCGAGAATGCCAAGACCCTCCTCGAAAACCTCTTCTACAACCCGCGCCGATATGACCTCGGCCGCGTGGGACGCTACAAGCTCAATCGCAAACTTGGACCGCCGGGAGACCAGGACGAGAGTGCCCGAACGCTGTCTCGGCAGGACATTATTCACCTGCTCCAGGCCATGATTCTCGTCAACCGCAGCGAACGCGACGCCGACGACATCGACCACCTGGGAAACCGTCGTGTACGGGCGGTCGGCGAGTTAATCCAAAACCACATCCGTGTGGGCCTGATGCGGATGGAGCGCGTCATCAAAGAGCGCATGACCACGCAGGTCGACCCGGCCACGACCACGCCCGCCGCTCTCATTAATATCAGACCGGTAGTAGCGTCGGTGCGAGAGTTCTTCGGTGGTTCGCAGCTCTCCCAGTTCATGGACCAGACCAATCCGCTGGCGGAACTGACGCACAAACGCCGTCTATCCGCCCTCGGCCCCGGCGGCCTTTCGCGGGACCGCGCCGGCTTCGACGTGCGGGACGTTCACCCGTCCCACTACGGGCGTATCTGCCCCATCGAGACGCCGGAAGGCCCGAACATTGGCCTGCTGGGTTCCCTGGCCACGTATGCAAGGACGAACAACCACGGCTTCATCGAAACGCCGTACCGAAGGGTGCACCGAGACATTCTCAGCACCGATCCGGATCTCGTAGGCCGCACGGTCGACGAGACCATAGTAGGCACTGACGGCAGGACGATTCTCAATGCGGGAGGCCTTGTGTCCAAGGGCCTTCGCACCAGAATCTCCAAGATCCCCGAGCAGCGCATCGCCGTGCGTCCTTACGTGGCGGGCGACATCGTATACCTGACTGCCGACGAGGAAGAGGAGGTCGTCATCGCCCAGGCCAACTCCAGGCTGAACGAGAAGGGCGAGTTCGTCGACGATGACGGCGGCATCGGCGACGTTCGGGTAGAGTCCCGAATTGGTGATGAAGTGGCAATGGAGCCCGCCGATGGTGTCCAGTACATGGACGTCTCGCCCATGCAGCTGGTCAGCGTATCGACCGCTCTCATTCCCTTCCTCGAACACGACGACGCCAGCCGGGCTCTTCTCGGTTCGAACATGCAGAGGCAGGCGGTCCCCTTGCTCAAGCCCGAGGCCCCGCTGGTCGGCACCGGTATGGAAAAGCGCGTGGCGGTCGACAGCGGCCAGGTACTCCTCTCCCGTTCGGCGGGAGTTGTCACCGAGGTGACGGGCAGTCGCATCGTCATCACCGATGACGACGGCGAGGAGCACGAGTACAAGCTCAAGAAGTTCGTGCGAAGCAACCAGGGAACGTGCATCAACCAGCACCCGATCGTCGACAGGTACGACCGTGTTGGTACCGGCGACATCCTCGCGGACAGCTCCTCAACCTCCCAGGGTGAGTTGGCCCTGGGCCACAACGTGCTCGTGGCCTTCATGAGCTGGGAAGGGTACAACTTCGAGGACGCGATAATCCTCAGCGAGAGGATGGTCAGGGAGGACATGTTCACCTCCATCCACATTGAGAAACACGAGGTAGAGGCCCGCGACACCAAGCTCGGCCCTGAAGAGATTACGAGAGACATCCCCAACGTAGGCGAGGACAGCCTTCGCAACCTCGACGAGGAGGGCATCATCCGCATCGGCGCGGAGATCGGGCCGGGCGATATCCTCGTCGGCAAGATCACTCCAAAGGGTGAGACCGAACTCAGCGCGGAAGAGAAACTGCTCCGCGCGATCTTCGGCGAAAAGGCCCGTGACGTGAAGGACACCTCCCTGCGCGTGCCGCATGGCGAGCGCGGCAAGGTCATCGAAGTGCGAGTGCTGATCCAGGACAAAGGCGACGATCTCCCGCCGGGCGTGAGTATTCTCGTTCGCCTCTGGATAGCTCAGACACGCAAGGTCACCGAGGGTGACAAGATGGCGAACCGTCACGGCAACAAGGGCGTCATCGCCAAGATTCTCCCCGAGGAGGACATGCCGTACCTCGCAGACGGCACCCCCGTCGATGTAATTCTGAACCCCATCGGCGTACCGTCCCGCATGAATTTGGGACAAGTACTTGAAACGCATCTCGGCATGGCCGCCCACGAGCTCGGCTATCGGGCCGTGACGCCCGTGTTCGACGGGGCAGTCGACGACGCCATCGAGAACGGGTTGGCTCAGTCGTGGCTCATTGAGCGCTCGGGCGCGGTCGACCCTCGCCCACTGAACGGAGACGGCCCTTCACGAGTCGACCTCGCCAAGACTCGGGACTGGCTCAGCGAGCGCGGGTACGAGTTCGACGAAGTGATTGTCGAAAACGGTCATGGCAAGGCGCGAGAGGCGTGTCTCAAGATCTGGTTTGAAGAAGAGATGGGCATGGACATGACCGACCACTCCGTGGAGGAGATGAAGCGCGCGGCGCTCGAACTCGACCGCGAACACCAGGTGTCCGTCCCGATTTTGGGCAAGTCGAAGCTGTACGACGGACGAACCGGCGAGGAGTTCGACCAGCCCATAGCAGTCGGCTACATCTACATGCTGAAGCTCATCCACCTCGTTGAGGACAAGATTCACGCCCGCTCGACCGGGCCGTACTCGCTCATTACCCAGCAGCCCCTGGGAGGCAAGGCCCAGTTCGGCGGACAGCGATTCGGCGAGATGGAGGTCTGGGCGTTGGAGGCATACAGCGCCGCCTACAACCTCCAAGAAATGCTCACCGTCAAGTCGGACGACGTGGTCGGCCGGGTCAAGACGTATGAGGCCATCGTCAAGGGGGATGACATCATTCAGCCGGGTATCCCGGAGTCCTTCCACGTTCTTGTGAAGGAACTCCAGAGCCTCGGTCTGTCGGTGGAACTCATCTACGAGCAGCCCGACATGGACATCGACATTGCCGAAGAACCGTCTCTCGACGATCTCATGGACGGTGTCGCGTCGCTGACCGATTCGGCGGCCATTCCCGGATTCGATGATCTGGGACCCATGCCGTCGGAGATGCCGACCTTCGATGACGAGCCGGCAACCGCGACGGCTGAGCAGCCCGTCTCGGAAGAGGCCGAGGCCGCCGTCGAAGAGCCGTCCGAGGCCACGGGCGGGGACGGTTAACCGGGGCGGGACGCCCAAGAATCCCGAATACTCACCACCTTTCCGCGTCCCCACGGCGCGGAAAGGCAACAATCTCGACAGGAGCGCGCACATGGTTCAGACCGGTAACGACTTCAACGCAATCCGCATATCGCTGGCATCTCCCGAGCAGATCAAGATCTGGTCGTACGGCGAAGTCACCAAGCCTGAGACCATCAACTACCGTACCCTTCGACCGGAGAAGGACGGACTGTTCTGCGAGAAGATATTCGGTCCGACAAAG
>JAPPDQ010000224.1:0-4130 GCA_028875495.1 Chloroflexota bacterium | reverse complement strand
CTGGGAATGCTACTGCGGAAAGTACAAGAAGATTCGCTACAAGGGCGTCATCTGCGACCGGTGCGGCGTGGAAGTGGCCCGATCCAAGGTGCGCAGGGAGCGCATGGGCAGGATAACCCTGGCGGCCCCTGTCGCCCATATCTGGTTCTCGAAGGGCATTCCGAGCCGGCTTGGCCTGATGCTCGATCTGTCCCCCCGAAACCTCGAACGAGTTATCTACTTCGCGCAGTACCTCGTGACGAGCGTCAATGAGGACCTCCGGCAGGCTGCGATTGAGCGCCTGCGATTCGAACTCGACCAGAAGACGGAGGAGCTTGAGTCCGCCGCCGAGGCGAAGGTCGAGGAGTTGTCCGCGCTCGTCCCTGAGGATGCGGAGACTGAGGACGAAGAGGAGCAGGAGCCGCTGAGCAAGGAGGCTCAAGAGGCGCAGGCGGAGATCATCCGAGTCAACACCAAGCTCGAAGAAGACCTGGCGGAGTTGGAGGCCGAGTACGAGTCCCAGATCGACGAGGTCGAGGCGCTCAAAGTGGGAGATTTGCTAACCGAGACGAAGCATCGCGAGCTTCGCGCCGCCTACCCGGAAATCTTCACCGACGGAATGGGAGCCGAGGCGGTCCTCGAGATCCTCAAGGAGATGGACCTCGACGCCAAGCGTGTCGAGCTTCAGGAGACTATTCGAACCACGTCCGGCCAGCGGCGTCAGAAGGCCATCAAGACGCTTCGCGTGGTGGAGGCGTTCCGTAAGAGCGGCAACAAGCCGGAATGGATGGTCCTCTCCGTCCTGCCGGTGCTGCCTCCGGAACTGCGCCCGATGGTGCAGCTTGACGGCGGAAGGTTCGCCACCAGCGACCTGAATGACCTGTATCGCCGCGTCATCAACCGGAACAATCGTCTCAAGAGGCTCATCGACCTGCAGGCCCCGGAGATCATCATTCGCAACGAAAAGCGAATGCTCCAGGAGGCCGTCGATGCCCTGATCGACAACGGACGCCGAGGACGCCCCGTTGCGGGCAGCCACAACCACAAGCTCAAGTCGCTGTCCGACCTCCTTCGCGGGAAGCAGGGCCGGTTCCGGCAGAACCTGCTTGGCAAGCGCGTCGACTACAGCGGACGATCGGTGATTACCGTTGGGCCGAACCTCAAGCTCAACGAGTGCGGACTGCCGCGACGCATGGCCCTGGAGCTGTTCAAGCCGTTCGTGATGAACAAGCTCGTGCTCAAGGGCTACGCGCATAATATCAAGAGCGCCAAGCGGCTCGCCGAGCGGGCGCGGCCCGAGGTCTGGGACATCCTGGAAGAGGTCGTCAAGACCCGTCCTGTCATGCTGAACCGCGCGCCGACCCTGCACCGGCTGGGAATCCAGGCTTTCAACCCCGTCCTCGTGGACGGCGGCTCGATCAAGGTGCATCCTCTCGTGTGTTTCGCGTTCAACGCCGACTTCGACGGCGACCAGATGGCCGTCCATGTGCCTCTGTCTCGTGGCGCGGTGCTCGAAGCCAGCAAGCTCATGCTCAGCTCTCACAACATGCTTGCTCCGAGCTCCGGCGAACCCATCGCGGCGCCGACGCTCGACATCGTGCTCGGCTGCTACTACATGACCATTGTCAAGCAGGACGCGAAGGGGACCGGCAGGCGCTTCACCAGCTTCGAAGATGTCAAGCTTGCCTACGAGCTTGGACAGATCGACCTGCGCGCGCTCATCAAGGTGCGTCCCGTCGCGGAGATCAGGTCGGGTGGCTCGAACGGGAGCAGCAACGGCGCCAAGACGGATCTCGTGAAGATCAATGGCAGCGAGGAACTGGGCCGGACGGACTGGCTCGAGACGACGGCAGGACGCATCATCTTCAACGATGCCCTGTCCCCTGAGCTTGGGTTCTACAACCAGGAACTCGACAAGTCCGTTCTGAAGGACATCACCGCCGAATGCTTCCGGCGCCTGGGCAACCAGGGAACGATGGAGACCCTCGACCGCATCAAGGACCTCGGTTTCAGGTATGCGTCGAAGTCCGGCACGACCATCGGCATCAACGATATCGAGGTCTCGCCGCAGAAGGAATCGATCATCGCGGAGGCGGAGGAGAAAGTTGGGATGCTGGAAGGTCAGTACCTCGACGGCCTCATTACGGATGAAGAGCGCAAACGCAACGCCGTCGATATCTGGACGGAGGCGAACAACCGGCTTACCGATGTCATCGAAAACGACCTGCACAAGTACCGTGGTATCTACCTGATGGCGACATCGGGGGCCAAGGGTAACATCCAGCAGATCAAGCAGATGGCCGGGATGCGAGGACTCATGGCAAGCCCCAGGGGCGGAGTCATCGAGCGGCCCATCAAGTCCAACTTCCGTGAGGGTTTGAGCGTTCTGGAGTACTTCATCTCCACGCACGGCGGGCGGAAGGGCCTCACCGACACCGCTCTCCGAACGGCGGACAGCGGCTATCTCACGCGCCGCCTTATCGACGTCGCGCAGGAAGTCGTCATAGCAGCGCCTGAGCTTGGCACGGAATCGGGATTCTGGATTCCGAACGAGCCGGACGCCCCGCTCAAGACGCCGTTCGAAGACCGGATCAAGAGCCGGTACGTCATCGAACCCGTGGTGCACCCGGAGACCGGCGAGATCATCCTCGATGCCGAGGGCGTCATAGACGAGGAGACCGCAGTCGCCATCGCGAAGGCCGGAGTGCCGGGCGTATCGGTCTACTCCCCCCTCACGTGCGAGAGTCCTCGCGGGATATCGGCAAAGGCCTATGGCCTGTCCCTGGCCACGTGGGAGCCCATGCTCATCGGCGAGGCCGTAGGCATCATCGCCGCTCAGAGCATCGGCGAGCCGGGCACCCAGCTTACGATGCGGACGTTCCACACGGGCGGTATCGCCGGCTCGGACATCACGAGCGGCCTGCCGCGTGTCGAGGAGCTGTTCGAGGCGCGGTCGCCCAAGGGCGAGGCCGTCCTCTCGGAGATCGACGGGACCGTCGAGATCCACGAGTCGACCGAGGGAAGGTCGATCACCATAACCAGCCACGAAGAGTACAGCGACGAGTACGTCCTGCCCGAGGGCCACACGCTCGCGGTCGAACACGGACAGGAAGTGGTCATTGGCGACCGGCTCGCGTTCGCCGAGTCGGAGGATGAGGAAGACTCTTCCGCGCTTGCATCGACCGATGTCACTGCCCGTGTCTCCGGTGTCGTCGACATTACGGACAGTACCCTCAGCATCCTCTGGACGGACGAGGACAGGCGTGAGTACGTCATCCCCGCGTCCGCCCACATCGTCGTAAGAGACGACGAGGAGGTCACCGCCGGAGAGGCGTTGACCACCGGCCCCAAAAACCCGCAGCAGATTTTGCGGATTCAGGGACGAGAGGCAGTGCAGCACTACCTCATCGAGGAGGTCCAGAAGGTCTACCGCTCCCAGGGCGTTACGATCCACGACAAGCACATCGAGGTGATAGTCGCGCAGATGCTTCGGAAGGTGCGCGTCGACGCGGCGGGAGACACCGAGCTCCTGCCGGGCGAGCTGATCGACCGCTACGAGTTCGAGGAGATCAACGCCGGAATCCTGGCCGAGGGCGGAGAGCCCGCCACTGCCAGCCCGGTCCTCCTCGGCATCACGAGGGCGTCGCTGAACATGGACAGCTTCCTCGCAGCCGCGTCGTTCCAGGAGACCACCCGCGTCCTGACGGAGTCTGCCGTGAACGGCGCCGTCGACCAGCTGCGTGGGCTGAAGGAGAACGTCATCATCGGGAGGCTCATCCCCGCCCGGTTCGATCTCACGGATGAGGGACGCGATCGGCTGGGACTGGAAGAGCACGAGGACGAGCAGCAGCTCGTGGGTGTCCGCACCTCGCCGATAGAGAGGCCAAACCAATACGCTTCCGAAGAGGAACTGGACACTGGCTTCCTCGGCGAGTTGACGCCCCCGCCGTTCGACGAGATGTCCGCCGACTACCAGTAGACGGCACCGATTCCCGTCATTTACGCGAAATGCCTGCCCTGTACCGCGATACGGGGCAGGCATTTGCTTATCCCCCTCTCCCGTCGTGGGTTGCCAGGGGTAGGTAAAACGGATTTTTAGCTATGATTTTGTCCCGTATCTCTGTCATTCCGAGCGTAGCGAGGAATCTAAA
>JAPPDQ010000174.1 GCA_028875495.1 Chloroflexota bacterium | reverse complement strand
GCAATGTGAACCTCGCGCGCTCCGTGAACCGCTGCGCCCAGAGTAGCTTGTACACGTCGACAAGTCTGTGCATCGGGCTTTCTTTGACACTCCAAAGCTGGAGTGTGCATACTGATTCATGGGAAATCGCGATGTGCAGCGGGCCAGGGCGGCCCAGTTGGGCCTCCTGATGAGGTCTTACCGCGAGTCCTTCGCCCCGGGAGACGGGCAGCGGGGGTTGACGCAGGAAGCCCTGCTGGAGCGGATGGGGCGGCGGACAGTGACTACGCGGAGCGCTATAGCCACGCCACGGTTTCGCGATGGGAATCCGGTAGCACCCGCCCCACTCTGCAACGCCTGAAGGTCTTCGGCAAAGCCCTCGGTCTGTCGCGGACAGAGGTGGCCGGCCTAATACTGCTGGCGGGGCTGGCGCCTGACTTTCGAACGGCCGTGGGTCACGTCAACGGGAGTGGTGACGAGGCCAATCGCAAAGGTGCGACTCCGGACCCGACATCTGCCCCCGGCGTTGCGGATGATTCCAAGGCTTCGGCAAGCGAGGGCGCGACATCGGTCGTCAGGGCCGCAGTCCGCTTCGTGCTTCTCAGGACCCTCCCACTCGCGCTGTGCATAGCTGGCGGGTATGCGTTGTCGGCCTTCGGCTGGAACAACGCCTGGATGCCCGTGGCTTATGTCGCTTTCGCTACGGGGATCGTGCTTGCTCAGGGCTTTCTGCTACCGGAGCGTCGAGCTCCTCTCAGGGAGTTCTTCTGGGTTTCGGTCTTCTTCGTGTTGACCACGCCCCTGCTACAGTTCGCCTCGATACGGACGGACCACTATGGCTTCTATACCATTGGGAATCTTGTCGGCACGCAGATGCCCTACATGCTGGCGCTTCTCGTGAACCTGGTTATCGCGTCTGCAGCCGGTCTGATGTTTCAGCTGCTGTGGAGACGCCAGTACGTCGGCAACAGCGGCGACAGCAACGCCCTCCGGCGGGCTGCCTCGGTAGCTCTGCCACCGTTGATTCTCGTCTACGCCGTCGTCGTAGTCATCACCAACATCTCGGCGTCGATGCAGCTGGCGATCCTGCTGCCGGTGTTGGGTGCCGTCTTCACTGCCTTGCTGGTCTTGCGGGACCCGGCTTTCAAGCCCAGCGAACGCGACCGGCTGTTCCTGCTCTCGACGGCGTCGGTCCTTGCCATGATCTCGACGGCCCTGGGAGTAGTTGCCATTCTGTCGATATACCTGTCGCCGGACCTGCCGAGTGTTCTGCCTGACCACAATCAGCTGCGTTCCTGGGAGATCGATTTCGCAGGACTGGGTTTCACCACTGAAGAGGCGCTAGACCGGCTGAATGTGGGATACCTGTGGCACGCGATATGGCTCCTCGCCTACATGTTCTTCGTTGTCGGCGGCAGACTGATGGTATCCATCTACCGTATCGACGGCGGACGACAACGATGAGGGACGAGGGGCAGCTACTGGCCGCCTGACGCACTGTGACGTTGGGGACATCTTGTGCGGATGTCTCCCGACGGCAACTTGAACTCGACGGGGGCAGGCAGCCTAAGCGTGCTAGCTCAAGAGTGGATCCTACTCTGGGAGTCAGCCACTGGCTCGATCTCAATGGGTTGACTCGCATCCAGACTTTGCGATCCTTGGCCTACCACCCATATCGATTCGACAGTAGGGTCGAGACCGCCCCCGAAATGCAAGCGACATTGGCGGGGAGGAGACCGCTCACGGACGAGCCGCCGACTATGGCAGGTGGTAGGTACCTGCAGGGGGCGGAGGAGCCTGATCGACTTCGCCTGCCGTGAACTCCGGGTCGTCGTCCGAGCGGATGTGGTCAGGCATCCCCCTGGCCATCGTCAGCTCGGCGATTACATCTCACGCCGGCAAGGGCTATCCGAATTGGGAGCACATGGTAGGGCAGTCTGAGGATCGATTCGGACGTGTTTAGGGGATGCGAACCTCAATCGCTCGTCTCGAACGGATGCCTGACAGCTTGATCGCCGTCCCTTCT
>JAPPDQ010000007.1 GCA_028875495.1 Chloroflexota bacterium | reverse complement strand
AGCTGTCAGAAGAATCGAACGCCTGGGGTACAAGGTCACTGTCCAGGCCGCCTGATGAGGTTATTTTCAGAGGAATGACAGGTGTTGGGGGTAGGTTGCGTTCGGAATGACTGTTGCGGAGGCTTCTTGAGACCCTTGAGCAGATGGATGTCCGGTGGTCGATTCCGGGATGGCGGGACGCTTTCAATTGGAATCCGGCGGGACTATAATTCCCGGCAGTCGAGGCGGAGGGTGATTGTTCCGCCGCCTGTTCAAGGAGGCCCCATTGGAAACGTTTTCCGACACGCTGAGTTCCGGTGAGTTCGTGGTGACGACGGAATTGAACCCGCCGAAGGGCACGGATTTGGGGCCTCTGATGCGGCGGGCGGAGTCGCTGAGCGGGATGGTACGCGCCTTCAACGTGACGGATTCGGCGGGGGCGAATATGACGATGGCGCCCATTGCGGCGGCGCACCTGATGATAGACAGGGGCATCGAGCCGATCCTGCAGGTGACGGGGCGGGACAGGAACCGGATAGCGTTGGAGGGAGAGATACTGGCGGCGGCGGCCCTCGGCATAAGGAACGTGCTGTGCATGAGCGGCGACCCGCCCGGTCGGGGCGACCATCCAGACGCCAAAGGAGTGTTCGACCTCAAGGCCGAGACGCTGCTCGAGGCGGTGACCGCGATGAACTCAGGCAAGGACATGTACGGCAACGAGCTCAAGGGGACCCCTACCCTGTTCGCGGGAGCGGTGGCGAATCCCGGAGCGGACGACGTGGATACCGAGCTGGCCCGGATGGAAGACAAGGTGCGCTGCGGAGCGTCGTTCTTCCAGACGCAGGCCGTGTACGACGCGGCATCGTTCGAGAAATTCATGGAAGGCGCGCGAGGGTTCGGCGTGCCGGTGCTTGCCGGAATGATCGTGCTCAAGTCGGGGGGCATGGCGCGCTTTCTGAACGACAAGCTGCCGGGCGTTTCGGTGCCACAGAGCATCGTCGACGAGATGGACGGCGCGGAGGACAGGGCGGCTGCCGGAGTCAGAATAACCGCCCGGCTGATAGACGAGGTGCGGGGAATGTGCGACGGGACGCACATCATGGCGATAGGCTGGGAATCGCGCATTCCGGCGATCCTCGAAGCGGCGGGACTGGCGCAGGCCGCGTAGATCCGCGTTCACATAACCGTCCGGGATAAGGGGGGTTCACCGCAGAGGTCGCAGAGAATGCAGAGTGGGGAGGATCAGCGTGGGTCCGGAACAGTTAATTCTTCTCGCACGGCCCCTTGGGGACTCAGCCTGTTGAAGAGTACCGGGCGTAACGCGCTCAGGGCGAATGGTACGCCATTAAGAAACTATCTCAAAACGATGTGCGTTGGCAGAGAACTGCCCTTCGACAAGCTCAGGGCGAACGTGTTTTTTTCTGACCCTGTCTGTGGAGTACACTCGTCGGAGTGCATTTTGAGATAGTTCCCAAGTCACCCTCCTTTAGTAAAATGGTCATATGCTGGTCACCGGCGTCGACATCATCGAGATTGATCGCGTTGAGCGTGTATTCGAGCGCTATGGCGAGCGATTCCTCAGGCGCATCTACTGCGAGGGGGAGATCCGGTACGCGCGGGGGCGTGCTCCGCAGCTTGCGAGCAGGTTTGCCGCAAAGGAGGCGGTGATGAAGCTGCTCGGCACGGGGGTGCGGGGAGTGCGCTGGCGCGACATCGAGGTGGTGCGATATCCGGGAATGGCGCCTCACATCGTATTGCACGGCACCGCAAGGGCCCGGGCCGAGCGCATCGGGCTGACCGACATCGCGCTGTCGCTGTCTCACTCTAAGGAATACGCCGTCGCGTCGGTGGTCGGCCACAGCTCCGAGGGGAATCTTGTCCCGCCGAGATAGGGAGGGTCTTTCACCCTCACCTCAGCGCTCTCGCACGAATGGGAGAGGGGATTTTTCACCGCAGAGGACGCGGAGAGCGCAGAGGAGAATGGGAGGGATTAGCCCTCACCTCAACCCCCGTACTCGATACGGGGGT
>JAPPDQ010000573.1 GCA_028875495.1 Chloroflexota bacterium | reverse complement strand
CGAGGAGAGGTCGATGATCTCGGCCTCGGCCAGCCCTCCCAGCGTCGCGGGAATGCTCCCCCGAAGTTGGTTGTTCGCGACACGGAGCCGCGTGAGATGCGCCAAGTCACCGAGCTCCGGCGGAATCGGTCCGGACAGGGAGTTTCCGCTGAGATTCAGACTGTTCATGTCCAGGGGTTTGGCGAGCTCGGGGGGGATCTCGCCGCTTAGACGATTCCGCGCAAGGCCGAGGTGCCGCAGACCGCTCAACTCGCCCAACTCCGGTGGAATCGGACCTGAAAACTCGCTATCTGGAAGAGACAGATGCTGCAGCTTCGACAGTCGACCGAGTTCGGGAGGGATTTGCCCGCTTAACCGATTCCACCCCAGGGCGAGCTGTTCCAGACTGTCCAAGCCACCGAACTCGGGCGGAATCTGTCCCCGAAGGCCATTGCCGTGGAGATCCAGGACCCGCAGCTTCGACAACTGCGCGAATTCCACGGGGAGTGAGCCCGAGAGGTTCATGCCAGGAAGCCGCAACTCGACGACTCTTCCCGCCGCATCGGTCTCCACACCGTGCCAGTCCGCCAGGCTCGGCGTACCCCATCCCGGTATCACGTCGTCCGCCAGCGTGTGAAATCGTTCGAGAATCTCGCGATCCGTCAAGGGCGGGCACTGAATACCGGTCCCGCTGTGGCGCGCGATGCCGTTCAGCCAGTTCTGGAATCCCGTCCCGGTCGGCGCGCACAGTGACGTACCGGTGTAGTCGAGTTCCTCCAATGGTAGGTCAACCAGCGACGAAGGCAGCCTGCCGACAAGCGCATTGTCGTGAATTCGGAGTTCCTTCATGTTCGTGAGGTGTCCCATCGCCTCCGGCAAACTTCCCGACAACCCGTTGCCGCTCAGATCGATACCGGCGACCCGCCCGATCGAGTCGGTGCGAACCCCGTACCAGCGGTCCAGGTTCTCATCTTCGAGCCAGCCGTCCGACCGTGTCCAGTCGGTACCCTTCGCGGCGCGATAGAGGCGCTCCAGCGCATCCGCGTCAATCTCGTCGCAGAAGGGCACATCCACCCCGATTTGAAATTCTCCACGAGCCTCGACCTCCCGTAACCACGCCCTGAACTCGTCGGTGTTCGGGATGCACGCCCCGGAATCCGTACCCGCGCAACCCATGAACTCGAGCTTATTCAGCCCGGTGAAGTTCAGCGGCAAGGAGCCTGTCAGCCGGTTCTTCGACAGGCCAATGAACTTTAGTTCAGTCAGATTGCCAAGTTCGGGCGGAATCGGACCGCTTAACTGATTGTCATCTAACGAAAGGCCCCACAAGGATCGCAAGTTGCCCAACTCAGGAGGAATCGGACCCGACAGATTGTTCGCGCCTATCTCAAGGAGCTCCAAGGATCGCAAGTTGCCCAACTCCGGCGGGATCGGCCCGTTCAGATCGTTTTGCGCCAACCCCAAACTCCGCAATCTGCCTAGGTTGCCAAGTTGCCGTGGTATCGGTCCGGTGAGGTTGTTGTAGTCCAGAATCAGGTGCATCAATTGACGGAGGTTGCCCAGCTCCGGTGGAATTGTGCCTGTCAGCTCGTTCCCGTCCAGATTAAGGTCCGTCAGCCTGGTAAGCTGCTGGAGCTCTGACGGAATTGGTCCCGACAGATTGTTGTCGCGGAGGATAAGCAGATCCAGGCTCGCAAGATTCGCCAGTGCCGTCGGAATGGCACCTGATAGTCTGTTTCCCCCGAGGTGCAGATACTCCAGGCTCGCCAGGTTCCCAAGTTCGGGCGGAATCGGGCCGCTCAGACCATTCCAGGCGAGGTCCATGCCTTCCAGGTTGACCATGTTGCCGAGTTCGGCCGGGATCGGTCCGCTCAGAATGTTGTTTCGGAGATTCAGCCGTCTCAGATTGGCCAGGTTCCCAAGTTCGGGCGGAATCGCACCATGCAGCCCCTGATAAGGGAGAGTCAGGTCTTCGAGGTATGTCAGGGTCCCGATTTGTGGCGGGATGACACCGTCGACCCCGGAAAAGGCCTCG
>JAPPDQ010000541.1 GCA_028875495.1 Chloroflexota bacterium | reverse complement strand
ATGCGACGTACGCGACCAAGCTCATGCTGGTTGCCATTGCTACCGTCGGATTGCTTGGCGTGGTCTGGTTGACTTACGAAAAATAGTGACGTTCCGCCTGATTTCTAATCGCATCTTCCGCTGAATTTAACGGGATCACAAGAATGACCGAAACAAGCCTGTGCGTCGGTGTAGTCGTTCGCAAAGACGTGCACACTCTTCTGGTACGCCAAGCCGCGGGGCATCCCCTTCAGCATCAGTGGACAATCCCGTGGGGACGTGTGAAGGCTGAGGAGTCGCCGCTCGACGCCGCGTTGCGAGAGACGCGCGAGGAGGCGGGTGTGGACTCGCAGGTAATCGGATTGTTGGGGTTTCAGGAGCTTCCGCCTCCGCAGCAGGAACGGTTTGCGCTGCTATTCCTTGCTCGTCATATTGACGGAACTCCGGTGGGAGATGGAAGAGAAACGGATGCTGCGCGGTATTTCGCCGAGCGCGACCTTGACACGTTAAGGGAACCGGTCGAACCGTTCTCCGACTGGCTTTTACGCCGGGTGTTCCGCAATGAACACAAGGTCACTCCGGCTCATTCTGTCACGCCGTTTGCACCACATCGCGCCTTCATTTAGCCATCCTGAATCCCAGTGCAGCGGCGGTTTCGGCACTGATGCCAACGTAACGGTTGTTGCAAGAAAAAAATGGCCTATACCATCGAGACAATTGTTCCGCTCGGCCGCTCCTACGACGAATACGTCGAGATGTTTGCCTTGACGCCCTCGGATCTCAATGGGCGGATTCTCGGCTGCGCAGACGGTCCGGCCAGTTTCAATGCAATTCACTCGGCAAATGGCGGTAGCGTTGTGTCCGCTGATCCGCTATACGACTTCTCCGCCGAGCAGATTCGCCTCCGGATCGAGGAGACCTTTTCGGAAGCCATGCGCCAAGTTCGAATCAATCAGTCCGAATTCGTCTGGGACAGTATCGGCTCGGTGGACGAACTCGCGCACGTCAGGATGCAGGGGATGAAGCGTTTTCTTGAAGACTATCCTGATGGCAAGTCCGACGGCCGGTATATTTCTTGTGGATTGCCTGATCTGCCATTCGAGGACCAGATCTTCGATCTGGCGTTGTGCTCCCACTATCTCTTCCTATACAGCGCTCAGTTGTCCGGCGCGTTCCATATGCGATCGATTCGGGAACTGTGCAGAGTGGCGGCCGAGGTGCGTATTTTCCCCTTGCTCGAGATGGGTTCGGTGAATTCCAGGCACTTGGATGCCGTGCTGGCTAGCTTGCGAGACGGCGGCTATTACTGTTCAGTGGAAACAGTGCCCTAAGAGTTTCAGCGTGGAGGCAACATAATGTTGCGAGTCAAATGAATTGGGACGAAGTTGGAAGAAGGTCTCGGGTTTTGCTGAGGCTCAGCCCGCTAATCCCATGTCGTCAAGAATCGATCCCATGTCGAGAAAATTCGAGTATCGGGGGAGGTTGTTCACGTTCTTCCCGATTGCGATGAAGTCGTATCCTAATTCCAGGCTCACCTCCTTGTCGTAACGGCTGTCCCCAAAATAGGTCTTTCGCTTCGCCTTCTCGTTTTGCAGCGTACGCCGTTCGGCGATTCGCATGATGTCAACCTTGCTCATTGCGTCCGAGGAGGAGGCGAGGGGCAGTCGTAGTGGATCGAGCCCAATTGCTCGAAGCTTGATGAGCGCTGTTTCCTTCCATCCGCCAGTGGCCACGGCTACGTGGACACCCGGATGCTTCATGAGGCGCGAAACGAACTGCATGGCGCCGGGAATCTCCGGGATTACGCCACCACGGGCAGCGACGTAATCAGAGACCAGAACCGTGAAGTGACGCCTGACCGCGGAATGCAAGGAAGAGCGATCGGCATTTGGTGTCGATCGGTCGATGATTTCATTGAGGATTCCGCTGTCGGTTCGGTGGCGATAACCGTTCCAGTCGGCCTCGATATCTATCCCCAGGACACTGCGCACCGCCTCAACATAAAGTTCTCCATCGAACGCTTCCGAGTCGGCCAG
>JAPPDQ010000602.1 GCA_028875495.1 Chloroflexota bacterium | reverse complement strand
CGGGAATGTCCATGTTGTCTTCTCAGCCCTGCCGCATAAGGCCAGCGCCGAGCGGCTGGGTCCGTTCGTCGAGTCGGGCGTGCGCGCCATCGACATCAGCGCCGACTACCGCCTGAAGGACCTCCGTACGTACGAGGAGTGGTACGGCGAGCACCCGCATCCATCCCACGTCGAGGACGCCGTCTACGGTCTGCCTGAGCTGCACCGCGACGAGGTCGCGGGCGCGCGTCTGGTCGCCAATCCAGGCTGCTATCCGACTCCGTCGATACTCGCCCTAGCGCCAGTGATGGCTGCCGGTCTCATCGAGTCCGACATCATCGTCGACGCCAAGTCCGGCGTCTCAGGAGCGGGCAGGAGCGTGGACGTCAAGTTCCTCTTCACTGAGGTGAACGAAAGCGTGCGCGCCTATGGAGTCGGTGCCCATCGCCACATGCCGGAGATCGCGCAGGAGCTTGGCCGTCTCAGCGGCAACGGGGCCGCACCCCTCAGCGTGACCTTCCTTCCCCACCTCATCCCGATGACGCGCGGCATCCTTGCCAGCTGCTACGCGAAGTTCAGGGCAGGGGAGTCCTTCTCAGGAGAAACCGGTCAGACCAGGCTCATGGATCTCTACCGCGACTTCTACACCGACCATCCATTCGTCCACGTCACCGACGAGCCGCCGTCCACCAAGCAGACTCTTGGCAACAACGACTGTCGCATCTATCCTACCGTCGACCGCTCCACCGGACGCCTCGTCGCCGTCGGTTGCATCGACAACCTCGTCAAGGGCGCGGCGGGACAGGCCGTGCAGAACATGAACATCATGTTCGGGATGCCCGAGCATCTTGGACTGGAGGAGCTAGCACTGTACCCTTAGAGGGTGTCGAAATAAGCCGTCGGAAACCGTTCGTGGTGAGCTTGTCGAACCATGAACAACGTCTCGACCCTTAGACAAGCTCAGGGTGAACGGTCATTGGAGTTCATACGCAGGAAGGACAGATTTGAGAAAGAAGAAGATAATCCTCCGGTCACTCATCGTGTTCATCTTGGCCATTGCCGGATGTACCACCTCCATGTTCACATGGGTCGCCCTTGACACCAACGACTCCGCAGGAGAAGCTGAGGCATTCCTGCACCTCCTTCGTGAAAGGAAGACGGCGGAGGCCTACCACGACACCACGACCGCCCACTTCCGCGCGCTCCAGACGCCGCAAGAGTTCGACAAGATGATGGAGTTGCTCGGGCTTCCTCTGACGTACCGTCTGGACGTGTGGCGAGACCGAACGCTCGAGTTGGACAATCGTTCCCGCATCCGAGGTACGCTCATAGACCTCGGCGGCCAGGACGTCAAGTTCACGGTCGACGTGGTCCGCGAGCAGGGCGACTGGAAGATCAACGCCTTCGTCGACGACGACCGGGCCAACGTCGGGCCGGGAGCGTGGTTCAAGCAGATACCCCTGCGCGAGGACCTCAACCTGCTCACGGGCAAGACGATGAAGGTATTCCGTGAGTCCATAGAGGCGGGCGACATGTCGACCTTCTACAACGCTATGTCCGACTCCTTCACCATCGGAATTACCCTCGAACGCCTTCAGATAAAGTTCCGGTCGTACATGGACGCCAACTACGACCTGACGGGCATCGAGGACTTGGAGCCTACCTACCAGGAGCTGCCCGTTTTCGAGGACATTGGCCTGGGCATCGACGAGGAGGACTTCACCACAATCGAAGATGTCATGATCCTCAGGGGGTACTATCCCCTCAAGCCGAAGCCCGTTCCCTTCAAGCTCAGCTACGTTTACGAGCACCCGGAGTGGAAGCTCTTCCAGTTCGACATCAGCGAGCCGACGATCACCGAGTTGTCTCCGCAGGACTGCATCGTCTGGCTGCAGACGCAGGAGAACAAAGACCCCGCGCAGTGCTTCGACATCGAGCTGAACAGGACTCAGCGCGGCATCATCACCGACAGCCGCTGACCAGGTCTACGGCTCAATAGCCCCGCCATTCGTTGCTAGTCGGCGAAGCGTCGGGAT
>JAPPDQ010000575.1 GCA_028875495.1 Chloroflexota bacterium | reverse complement strand
CCATGTTGAAAGCTGAGTATGAAAAACTGAAAGCGCGGCGTTTCGAGTTGCGGTTCACCTATCCGACTTCGGAGCAGCGGGAGCAACTGAGACTCATCCACAGGGATAGGACTACGGCAGATTTCAAACGCTTCAGGAACCGCGACAGGCATCTGGATGACCTTCTGTATGAGCTCGAGTCCGGCGAAGTGCAGATCGAAGACCTGGACGAGAAGACGATTGCCCGGTTCAGAAATGTGCTGATGCAATAGTTGTATCCGACTCCGCTAATTCCCGGTAGACCAGTGTGTATGATAGGCCAGCGTGTACAGGAGACGATAGCATGAATACCGAACGTATCATCCCCCTCACAGCCTCCGGAGAGTCCGAGACGTTGGAGTTCAAGGAGACGACCGGAACTCGCCGGGAGGCGGCCAGGACGGTGTGTGCATTTCTGAATCAAGACGGCGGACAGGTGCTTTTCGGCGTGAAGCGGGACGGAGGCGTCGTGGGTCAGCAGGTTGGCGAGCACACAATCGAGGAATTGAGCGCCGAGCTTCGGCAGATTGATCCTCCGGCGTTTCCGACCGTCGAGCGGGTACCTTTGGGTAGTGGCCGTGAAGTCATCGTGGTCAGCACGGGCCGGGGACCGACGAGGCCGTACATCTACCGAGGCAACGCTTACCGCCGGGTCGGAAACACCACGCTGGCGATGTCTCCGGACGAGTACAACCGGATGCTGTTCGAACGGATGCACAGCGAGCAGCGCTGGGAAAATCAGCCTGCCGCAGGATGGTCGATCAACGACCTCGACGTGGCGGAGATTCGACGGGTCGTCGCGGAGGGCGTTCGGCGCGGCCGCATGGATGAGCCGCCGAGCAGGGAGCCGGCCGATCTGCTGCGAGGACTTGGTTTGCTGCACGATGGCGTATTGCTTCGAGCCGCAGCCGTGCTGTTCGGCAACGGTGAACGGCTGGAGGTAGATATGCCGCAATGCCTGCTTCGCGTGGCCCGCTTCCGGGGAACCGACAAGATGAAGTTTTTGGACAATCGCCAGTTCAACGGCAACGCCTTCACGCTCCTCGCGAACGCGGAACGTTTCCTGCGCGACAGCCTGCCGATCGCCGCTCGGTTCGAAGACGATCGCTTCGACCGAATCGACGAACCGCTTTATCCACCACTTGCGACGCGCGAGGCACTCGCGAACGCGTTGTGCCATCGAGACTATTCCATTGGTGGAGGTTCCATTGGCGTGGCGATCTACGATGACCGCCTGGAGATCACGTCCGCTGGGTCACTGCACTTCGGCTTGACACCGGAAAAGCTGTTCGTTCCACATGAATCACGTCCGTGGAATCCACTAATCGCCCGCGCGTTCCATCGACGCGGGATCATCGAGGAATGGGGGCACGGAACGCTGAAGATGTCGGACCTGACCAGCGCGGCGGGACTCCCCATGCTCGAAATCGAAGACGACGGCTGGTGCGTCACGGTGCGGTTCCGCCACGGGCAGTACGTGCCTCAGCGGCGTGGAGGAATAGCCAGTTACTCCGAACGACAGGAGATGATACTTGCCTTTCTGGCCAGCACGGAAGATGGTTTGACGCGTCGTGAGATCCAGGCCCGATTAGGTCCTTCTGTCAGCGAGCGTCAAGTGCGTAGAGCACTGGAGGAGTTACAAAACCACGGGCTGGTCGTGTCCCCTGGGCGAGGAAAATCGGGGCGGTGGAAACGCGCGTAGAGGCGTAGATGAATCTTAGGGGCGTTATAGGGGCGTTATAGGGGCGTTATAGGGGCGTTATAGGGGCGCGATATGAGTTTAGTCGGCGTCAAGAGATGCATACACAACATGCACAAGTCGGAACGCCTTCCTACACTCCACTACAGACGTACCTTGACCAAAGTTCTGGTTGACCAAACTTCTGGTTCGGAACTGAACTGCACAGGATGGTTTACGTTCAATCATCTCCGATCAGGTTCCCGAGAATACTCACCAAAGCCCGCCCCGGTCCATTTTCCGCATAACCCGCGAGTTCG
>JAPPDQ010000032.1 GCA_028875495.1 Chloroflexota bacterium | reverse complement strand
TAAACGGCCTGGAGTCGTTTTGGGCGATGTTCAAGCGGGCGCACAAGGGCACGTACCACAAGCTGTCGGAAAAGCACTTGCAGCGGTACGTGGACGAATTCGCCGGTCGCCACAATCAGCGAGAGGATGACACAGCGGATCAGATGACGGCGATGGCACGGGGCTTCGACAAGAAGCGCCTGCGCTACGAGGACTTGATTGCGGCGTAGTGTCGCGCAAGTTGGGTGCGGGGCGGGTCGTCCCCGGTGAAGGTTCAGACCCACCCCTGGCCCGTTCCCCAGGAACGGGTTGCCCCGGACGCTAGGATCGTTGACGCCGCCCGTCAAGGGCTGCTAGCCTCCCTCCGTCGTTCGAGACGCGCCGCATGATGCGATCTACATCCGCGAAAAGGCGGTTCATGCCTCCTTTCGCTGTCGGATCGCATCGGGTGTCTCGAACGCAGCCAACGCCTTTTCGCTGCGGAGGGAGGCTCCTGTGCGTCGGGTCGTGCTCGGTCTGGTGGTGTGCGTCAGTGTGTTGGTCGGCTGCGGCGGATCACCGTCATTGGAAGAGCGGGTCGCGGCAGCGTGTCAGGTGTACGAGGAGATGTCGCCCTTCGGTGCGACGGGGTACACGATTTTCGCGTTCCAGCAAGCGCAAGACGCCGGGTACTCGGGCGATGCGTTTCTCGAAGAAATGCGCGATCAGTGTTTCTTGCATCAGGTCAAGATGCTGCGGATGTGGCAACTGATGAGGAGTGGGGAGCGGTAGCGATTTCCCTCGAACGTGTCGATATATAAGTGTGGGGAAACTGCGATATAATTCCCATTGAAAGCGAAAGCGCTCTGCTGCAGTTGCTGGAGCGTGATCATGATCGCAGCGACGTCGTCCCCGGGCAGGTGGATGAACTCACCAGCGGCTGGCTGAAGATCCGCCACGACGCCGGCAGAAGACTCGAGTTGCCAGCCGGAAGTCATCCTCATGAGTGAGTACTTCCCGAGAACATGGATCATGTGCGGGCGCCTCTCAAATGGGATGTCGGTGCTCTCCGCATAGAACTCGTCGATGTGCTCCATTAGAGACGATTCAGCGATGCTGTCATAAGCGAAGATGATCTTGAATGGGTTCTCGTTCCATCGCGTGTCGGATACCTTGAGGAACGGCGGCACCGTGTTGCCCTTCTCTGGCATGGCGGGAATCGAGGCGCACTTATAGAGGGCGTCGTGCAGCGATGCCTTATCCAGTCGTGACTTCACTTCTGCGATGCCGATCGTCCCCTCTAGCGGAGCAATGAACCTGTTGCCGTCCCGCAGGCGGAACCGCGGGGCGATGCCGGTCGTAATCACAACGTCGATTTGCTGGGACGCCTGTCCGTCCATGCCGAATACGTACCCACCAAGAAACACATCGGCTGACTTTGGCAGATGACGTTCCAGGAACGACTTGTAGAGGTCTTCCCTTTGTGTTCCGACGTCCGATGAAGTTCTGAGCACGCCGGCCTCATCGGCGTGCGCCCGCAAACTCTCCGCAAGCGTTTGGTAATGCTCCTTCAGGTCGGTGAAGACATTGGTCACCACGGAAGTACCGCCTCTGACCGCGGTGCCTCACGGACGCGGCATGCTCGGCCAGTAGAAAGACAGAGTGCACGAATCCCCCTGATGGCGCCACCAGCCCCGGTGGTGCGTCACGAGCATGGGGCCGCCACGGAGGAGTGGGAGTTCGCGACCGTTGCAGCAGCACGGCGAGTTCCGCCGCCTCGGGACTGACCGCCAGCTCGCCCGTCTCGATGCGGGCCGCGTCCAGCAGGTCGGAGACGAGGTCGTGCATGTGGTCGGCCTGGTCCTCGATGATGCGGAAGAACTGGCGCACCACCGCCGGGTCGAGCTCCGAGGGCGAGTCGAGGACGGTGGCGCCGGAGCCCTTGATGGAGGTCCGGGGCACCCGCAACTCGGGGCTGACCCCCGCCAGGAACTCGGCCCGCAGCCGTTCCAGCTCGTCCCGCGCTCGCGGAGCGCCGCGAGGTCATCGACGATGTGGAGACG
>JAPPDQ010000517.1 GCA_028875495.1 Chloroflexota bacterium | reverse complement strand
GGGGAATGTTGAAGAAAGTCGCGGCGAACCAGCAAATTTTTGGAAACCGTCCCAGGGTCATCGGCATCCTGAAAATGCCGGGCGGGACGACGTACCACACTCCGAGAAACCCCAATCCGCGCATCATTACGGGCCGGGAAGAAGGGACAATACGAGGCATCGACTTCGACCGCTGGGAGGACGACGGCAGCGAGGAATTTGAGGCTGCGTACCAGAAGATGAAGGCGGAGTGGGAGGCGAAGGGGGTAATGGTCACAGACTAGATTCCACCATTGTGGTTCGACAGGCTCACCACGAACGGACTCCTCCATTTGGAATCAAGTCCATCAAGACAATGCTTCTCGCACTCGACATAGGCAACACGAACATCAAGATCGGGGTCTACTCCGACGAGCCGGGCGACGATCCGTACACGCCTGCTGCGTCGTGGCGCATCAACACCGAGCGGGGTCGGACGGCTGACGAGTACGGATTGATGATGTCCAACATGCTTCCGACACGGGGGTTGGACGCGCGCGAGGTCTCCGCGGTTGCGATGTGCAGCGGCGTGCCTTCGCTGACGGCTGCATTCGTCGAGGTCAGCGAGTCGTACTTCAAGCAGTCGCCTCTCGTCGTCGGAGCGGGCGTCAAGACGGGCATCAAGATCCTCTACGACAATCCGAGAGACGTCGGCGCCGACCGGATCGTGGACGCCGCCGCGGCTCTCACGCTGTATGGCGGGCCAGCCATCGTCGTGGACTTTGGGACCGGGACGGTGTTCGACGCGACGACGAAGGACGGCGAGTACCTCGGCGGAGCGATAGCTCCCGGCATACACGTCGCGGCCGGCGCGCTCTATCAGGCCGCCTCGCAGCTCCGTCACGTCGAGCTGGAGCGACCGTCATCGGCCATCGGACGGAACACCATCCACGCGCTCCAGTCGGGGCTCGTGCTGGGGTACGCTGAGATGGTGAAGGGAATGGTCGCGCGATTCGACCGGGAACTGGGTGGAGGATCGAAGGTCATCGCAACCGGAGGGCCGGCCCATCTCATCGCGGAGGAGACGGGCATCTTCGACGTGGTGAACGACAACCTCACGATGGCGGGGTTGAAGATCATTCACGAAATGAACGTGCTAGGGCGGTAACACTCGTTTCGCCGGACATGTAGTGGGTTCTGGATTCCTGCACGGAAATGGCGGTGTGGACTTCGGGCACGTTTCAAACTCGCCCCTACGTCGTCTTGGCCGTGTGGCGCTTTTGGAGACGCAGGACGTCGGCCTGTGGCGAGGAAATGAGACCGGGTCGTAGGTTTCGGAACTCCACCTGTTCTTTGACGGCCATTCGTTTCCACCTTATACTTCGTGCCGCTTTAGAGTCATTCGAGGGTATTGAGCCATGGCATATCGTGTAGGCATCGTCGGGGCCAGTGGGATCGTCATCAACACTCCGAGGGGGGAGCCGTCGCCTCCGCTCGACAGGGAGATTTCCACGTCGCACGTGAGCGGACTTTCCTACATGCCGGACATGGAGCTGGCGGCGATCTGCGACATCAACCCTGAGGCGCTGGAACGGTTCGAGGCGGCGTGGTCGGAGCGGTGGCCGGAGACTCGGCTGTACGCCGAATACGGGGAGATGCTGGAGCGGGAAGAGCTCGACATCCTGACGGTGGCGACATCGGACCATCGCCATGCTCAGATAGTTATCGACGGGGCAGAGAGCGGTGTGAGGGGGATATTCTGCGAGAAGCCGATTGCGACGACGCTGGAAGAGGCGGACGCGATGATAGCGGCGTGCGAGAGGAATGGCGTGAAGATGTCGGTGAACCACAGCCGGAGGTGGTTCCCGCTGTACCACAAGGTGCGGCAGGCGATCAGGAGCGGCGCTATCGGGACGCCGACGGTGTTGACGGCGGTGCTGGGCGGGCCACGGGCGATGATGTTTCGGAACGGCACGCACTTTATAGACGCGCTGTGTTTCTTTGCGGAGTCGGAGCCCGTGAAGGTGTCGGCGATATTGGAGGCACGGGTCGACTACGTGGACAGCTGC
>JAPPDQ010000333.1 GCA_028875495.1 Chloroflexota bacterium | reverse complement strand
CCGCCACTGTCATTCTGAACGCAGCGAAGCGGAGTGAAGAATCTAAAATGCCCGTCCCAAGGCAGCGCCGACATGGAGAATTCCTATCCCGTCGGCGAGGATGCGGATAGCCTGCCGACTAACCCGTCTTGCAGTCATGGACTTTAGATTCCTCGCTCCGCTCGGAATGACAGGGAGACGGGGCTGGATCGTAGCTGCAAGTCCATTTTGCTTACCCCTGTCGGCCCCCCGGGGGAGAGATACAGAGAGGGGGTCGCAGTTAATTGAAAGCCTGTCGAAGGTCAATTCCTTGCTGGACTACGAATCCCTGTGAGAGTTCCTCAATCTTCAACGATCGCATTGAAAGCAATAGGGCACACGACCAGGAAGATGGCGTCGAAAGCGACCAGAACCGCCAGCCATTCCATGTTGGTCAGTATCCCCTCACCGGCAAGCACGGCTCCGCTGATTTCCACAGCTGCTATCACGGCGGGGAGCGCGACGGGTAGGAAGAGCAGAGGCAGCATGACCTCTCGCGCCCGCGTGTGTACGGCCATCGAAGAGAACACCGACCCGACTGTGACGATGCCCAGCGTCGCCAGGAGCATCACTGGCAACAGTTCGACAACCTGCAGCGAGTAGTTGAACAGCATCGCGAAGACGGGCAGGGTAATCAACTCGACAACGAGCATGAATACAAGGTTCGACAGCATCTTCCCGAAGAAGATGACCTCTCGACTGACTGGTGCGAGCATCAGTGCGTGAATGCTGCCGTTGTCCTTCTCAAGCGTGAACGAGCGGTTCAGGCCCAAAACTCCGCCAAACACGAACGCGATCCAGAGTATGCCCGGAGCTACAAGCCCGACTGTGCGTGGTGTCGGATCGATGGCGAAATTGAAGACCACGATTACCAGCAGGGAGAACGCCAGGACAGCGGTCACGATATCCTTCGTCCTGGTCTCAAGGACGACGTCTTTCCACACGATGGTGAAGATGGGGGCGAGGTAGCGACTCATTGGATGTATTGCGCGTAGGTGTCTCGGAGGCTGTCGGCGTCCCGGATGTTGGCGACGGGCTCGTGGTATACAAGGCGGCCCTTCGCCAGAATGGCGACCTCATCGCCGAATTCGAGGCCGCGCTCGAAGTTGTGCGTCGTGAGAATAACGGTGCGACGCAGCACCGACTCCTCTTTCAACACCTCGCCGAGCCCGGCGAGCGCCTGCTCGTCGAGGCCGCTCTCCGGCTCGTCCATCAGGAGAATCGGTGGGTCGTGAAGCAGGGCGCGCGCGAGCGAGAAGCGCTTCTTCCAGCCATGAGAGAGAGTCCCGACCCGCTGGTCCAGACGCGACGCGATGTCTAGTTGCTCGGCTATGGACTCGATGCGTCCCTCGATATTGTCGAGACCAAACATCCTCGCCGCGAATCGGAGATTTTCCCGGGCCGTGAGGTCGTCATAGAGCAGGGGATCATGCGTCATCACGCCGATCAACCGCCTGGCGTATGAGCCGTCGCGCCTCGCGTCGAGACCGGCGATGTTGATCGTGCCCGTGTCCGGTTTGGACAGCGTCGCAAGTACCTTGATGAGGGTCGTCTTGCCGGAGCCGTTCGGACCGAATACGGTGAGCGCTCGGCCCCACGGGACACTCAGGCTGATTGCGTTAAGGGCGATGGACCGCCCGTAGGCCTTGCTCACGCCCCGGACCTCGATGGCCGGTCCCGTCGGGATGCCGTCGGTCACGCTAACGTCTCTTGTTCGCCTTCTTTTCCATGCGCTGGAGGGCACGGCGTTCGGCGCGGGAGAGTTTCTTCCCGTTCGATTCCGGACTTGGCGCGCCCGGTGCTGTCCTTTGGGCCGCCGCGGCCCTGCTGAGGGAGCCGCTGCCATTGGTAGGCCCGTTGCGCCGGGGTCGTCCACGCTGCTGAGTCGGCCCTGCATCCTGGACGTGGAAGATCATCCGCGCGACATCCGACTGGATGCGCTCGGACAGCGTCTGGAACTGCTCGAAGCCCCTCGTCTTGTACATGACGAGAGGGTCGCGCTGTCCGTAGGAG
>JAPPDQ010000370.1 GCA_028875495.1 Chloroflexota bacterium | reverse complement strand
GTCCGCCTCGATAGTCTCACCGTCCACGACTACGCCGGTCGCCCTCCCCTCTGCCACGACGATTCTCCTGACGGGGGACGATACACGAATCGCATCGGAGCAGGCAGTGGCAAGCGCTTCGCTCAGGGAGCCGATGCCTCGCTCGGGCATGTAAACCCTGCCGGAGTGCAGCATCGTTTCCCCGATGTACGCCCGCATCAGCGCCTGGCCTGCGGGCATCGGATCACCCAATATCATTTCGAGGGGCCCTCTGAGCGTCACCTGCAGGTTCTCGGGCACGCCGAGCCGCTTCAGGTAATCGCCGAAGGACTCGTCGTCGTCGATCTCTGCGAGAGGGCTGTCGCCCGCGAAACTCATGTATTCCGACTGGCGATGGATCTCCCGCATCACTTTGAAACCGGACCGCATGCCCGAGGGTGAGAGGAAGCCCATGGTGAAGGCTGCAGGCAGGTGCCGTACGAAATTCGAGAGCGATTGGTCCGGCGTCGTGGTAACCCACCGTCCATTGCGGTGGTGGCCGAATTTCATCGTCGAAGGCACGAGCGGCAGTCCCAACTCCTCGCACATGCGGAATGCCGTATCGTAGGTGGAGGTGAAGACGAATGCGCCCATATCCAGGGAGAACCCGTCCAGCTTCTCGCCGATGCCGCGTCCCCCCGCACGTTCCTTAGCCTCGAGCAGGAGAGGGGTGATGCCGCGCTGCATCAGCGTGTAGGCGGCGCTGAGCCCGGCGAAGCCCCCACCAACTATGACGACCCGCTTGACGCTCATATGCACGGCTCCCTTCTCACTGCCGTCCAATTATTGCACAGAGCCTCTTGGGCGGGGCACAGGTGAGTGGTGGGCTAGAGGGAACTGTACTGCGAACTTTTTGTTGGAAGCTCTCAGCGATAGTGATTTCTCAGTTGTCTGGACATATGCTCACATTGACTTGCTCAGACAGGAATGCCGTCGCATTAGGCGAGCTTCATTCAGGGAACTCTGTCAAAGAGCAATGTCAGGACGCGGCCTGTGAATGAAATTCGAGAGAAGGCAAGAAGCCGTGATGTTCTAAGCAGGATGCTGGCCCAGAAATTGCAGATTCTGGTTTCGGGAACGTCAGATTGATATACCAAGTCAAGTAGGTAGAACATCTGACCGGCCCTAGCTTCACAAAGGTGCAGTGGCAGCAACGAGGCACAGTCCCGAGAAATTCTCGAATTGGCCGATCCTCTAGCTCAAACGAGGCGGAGGTTCAAGTGCCTGCGTGCTCCCCAGGTAGTCGTCTAAACCTTGAACGTCCCAGCGAAAAGTTCACAGTATAGTCCCCTCCAGCCCATCAACGGGTCCTGAGAGAACTCGGTGACCTTCTCCGCGTTGTCAGGCGTCACCCGGCGCTCCCTGATGCGTTCCGAGGCATCCGACATTTCGATGTCGGTCGTCTCAATGGCTTGCCATATCTTGTTCAACCGCATTGATCGGACCCGGCTTGGTCAATACATTACAATAATTAACAACAATCACCTAATAAATCACACACATGTAACACTACTCCTGATTAATATTGATATATTAATCAGGAGAGTGTCCTATAAGTCGTCGGAATCCGCTCGTGGTGAGCTTGTCGAACCATGAGTAGTGCCACGCCCTTCGACAGGCTCAGTGCCTGCTCCGTACCTGATACGGGGGAGAAGGGAAGGGTTTATAGACTCCCTCTCAGGTAACACATAAGACACCCCCATGCTCAAAATCCTCGACATCATCGCGCCGCCCATCGCCATCCTCATCACCGGCAGGCCCTTCACTGCGCTCCTCAACTTCAGCCTCACCCTCCTCCTTTGGATCCCCGGCGTCATCCACGCCCTCATGGTCGTCAGCGAGCACAAAGCAACCAAGCGCTTCCACTGGCTCGAAAAGGCAATAGAGTACAGACATTAAGACCATAAAAACCAGGACTCCAGCAAAAGGAGCCCCCCACTGAAAATAGCACTCACGCTCTCGATCCTCGCCGCCCTCATCGTCGTTATCGGCGTCGCTTCGCGCGTCACCGCGCAGACCTCCGCCTGCATCGAAGGCGGAGCCGTCGCCGCAAGCGAGACCGGCCTTGCCGCCGACTGCGACGTTCTCCTCGATGCCAGGCCCACCCTCCAAGGCGAGACCGGCAACCTCAACTGGTCCGCCGACCTCGCCATCAGCCAGTGGGACGGCGTCCGCACCGCCGGCTCCCCTAGGCGCGTCACAATCGTCAGGATCCAGAGCAAGAACCTCTCCGGTTCCATTCCCGCACAGCTCGGTCGCCTCAACGCCCTCGAAGACCTCTGGCTCTACACCAACGACCTCACCGGTACCATCCCCACCACCATCGGCAACCTCACCGAGCTCGACACCCTCATGCTCGCGTGGAACGATCTCTCCGGCCAGATACCCAACTCCCTCAACAACCTCGACCTCGACCGCCTCTGGCTCCGCGGCAACAACTTCACCGGATGCGTGCCCCCCAACCTCCTCCAGGTCCCCGACGGCGACGCCGACCTGCTCGGGCTCCCCCCCTGCGCCGGACGCGGGGAGACTCCCCCCGGCGACACCGGCGACTCGCCGCCGCGCACGCCCACGTCCGGCGAACCTGACACCGAGGAGGTCTCCGACCTGCTCAAGACCGCCAACTGCACAGCCAAAGACATCGAGGCCGCATTCGGCGAGCTGTTTAGCGAATCCTTTGTGCAATACACCGACCAGCCCGTCCTGGAGTGGGACCACAACGGCAGAGCCTGGTGGTTCACCTACTTCACCGGCTGGGAGGTCCCCGACGAGGACGCGATCGTACTCTGCCGCAGCATCATCTTCGACAACTGGCACTCCGCAATCCTCGGTAGCAACCACCACGCCCTTCGCACATTCAACGAGCACGACACCCTCGACACTCTCCTTGAGTGGAAGATGCCCGACCTGCCCGAAATCGGCGACAAGTTCATCGGCGCCCATACCTACCAGGGCGACGCCCTCGACATCGAGGCCGGTTCCGTCCAGGGTAACTCTGTCCTCTACCGCAACGGCACAGTCACCGTCATGCTCACCGCGTGGGGCGACGCCTTCCCGACCCTCGACCCCCGCATCGTCACCGTCACCGAGCGCATCGACGCCCGCCTCGCCGAGATGAACGACACCAGCGACCTCTCGCGGGGAGACATCGTCTCAACCGCCGGAGTGTCCCCCGCGAGGGAACACCCCGGCGCCTCATTCTCCGCGCCGCGCAAGCAGCTCCAGCAATCCGTCACCCTGGAGGACGTCAAGGCCCACATCGCCAGCAAATAGCTCCCCCAAGCACAGGGCGCCGGTACTCGCGCGCTTGTCCGCTCTCCCGCGTGTCGGATCGAGAGAGTGTGCAAACTGACCGGCCAACGAGGAGGCGCGTGGGGCACGCCATCCACCCGGACATCAACAAGGAAATACCACTCGCGCGATCTCGGAACGTGGGCACTCCTGGTGCCCGTCATCGTCATCGCACTCATGTTTGTCTTCATGGCCTATATACCCTGAGGCACGTCCCGCCCCAACACAACCGAATGAGACCCACATGTCTGTAAACCAACTGATCCGCAGAACCGGCCGTTTTGAAGAGGTCCGCCCATACTGGGGCAGCACCGTAGGCTTCTTCCTCGGGAGGAAACGGCACGGGGGATCAATCTTCGTCCAAGCCAATTGGGACGGTCCTATTCGTGGATTGGGTGCCATCGCAGGTGGATATGCCGCCGCGCTGGTGAAAACGGCTGTCGGGCTGGTGTAGTTCAAGACGGAGGCGTTTGCAATATTTGGGACGGGGGAGCCGCCGAGGGAAGCGTTGTGGCTCCTGCTTGGGTGCACGGTCGTGGCTACGCTGCTGATCACGGGGGCGTCGCGGGTCGGCGGAGGGAAGGAGGAATAATGAAGTACATCGGGTTGCTGGTCGCGGCGGCGGTCGTGCTGCTGTTTGCCGTTGGGACGGCGCGGGCGAACCATCCGCCGGGGCGGACGCCGGTGGAGTGCGAGGTACTACCGGACGTGGAGTGCGAGGAGCCGGAGGGCGGTGATGCGCCCACGCATGCGCCAGTCATCAGCACGGCGATGTACACGTCGCTCGATGAGTTGAGCCTGCCGCTGTTCGATGACTGGAACCCGAAGGGGACGGAGTACCAAGTGGTGTTCTCCGATTGGTACGGGGAGGAAGAGGACGTGGTGCTGGACTGGAGCGAGTCGAAGTGTCGGTCGGTGAGCGGGCTGAAGCGTCCGAAGGTGTACCGCGTGTACGCGACGGCGCGGACTCCGGACGGCGTGGAGAGCGAGACGACGGAGGGGGTTCTCCACCAGTGGGGCGGCGACGTGCTGACCGACCACACGCCGTCAGACGACCCGTGGCTGGCGGAGCGCCGCGAGGAGATGGCGGATATCTACCATCTGACGGACGAGGCGCGCGAGTGGCTGGGGACGGTTCCGGTGAAGGTGCACCGGAACGAGCCGGGGTTCGCGGGGTACTTGGGCGTTGGCCGCGGCATCGGGGTGGGAATGGCGACGGACCCGTGGACGCTCTCGCACGAGTATATGCACGCATTCTGGAAAGAGTGGACGGGATTCCCCGAGCCGTGCGACGAGATGAACCTGCTGACGTTCCGGCGGGACCTGGCGGAGTTCATGATGAATTTCGCGCTGGCCGACCGGATGGATAGGACGAACCCGAATGAGCGGTACCGCCCGTACTACAACGCGGTGATCGCGTTCTTCGACGAATACCGGCAATACCGGGGCGGCGACGGCTGGTCGCTGGTCCGGTTCGTCCATATCGAGGGCGAGTATGGCGGGAAGCCAGTGTGGGACTACCTGTACCATCTCGCGGAGACGGAGATCCCGATGGTGGTGTTCGGCAAGATGGATTTGGTGCCGCCGCAGATCGCGCGGTACTACGAGGGGTTCATCGAGCCGGTGGAGGGCGAGGCGTCGTGGAAGGAGGAGCTCGACCGCTTCGCCGCGCTCACGCTGGCGGACAGGTGGGTGATGGACCACACGATCGGGCGGTTCTACTACACGCTGCTGGAGGGGTACGACGCGCCGGAGGCGAGCGAGCCGACGATGCTGCCGGAGCCGCTGAGGAGCCGCGCGTGGGGAGCGGACAGGCAGGCGGTGGTGGATTTCATCAACACGCTGGAGGACGTGGCCTGCAACGCGGACTGCGAGCCGTGGTGGGAAGCGGACCCGGAGTTCTGGCGGTGGCACTGCTTCGAGAACCTGCGGCGCTTCGTTCTGCACCGCGAAGAGCTGGGAATCGAGACGGGCATCGAGTTGTCGGCGGAAAACTGGCGCGCGGTGAGCGGCGCGCTAGATGAGATACTCGCGTGCGACGAGGACAAGACGTACGAGGAGGTGGCGGACCACATCGCAGAGCTGGATGGGATAAGCGAGGTGCAGCGGGGGGCGCTACTGGCGGTGCTCACGGCGCGGGAGTGGCTCAAGGAGAACCATCCGCACGTGCAGTTCTGCGGCTGGCACGAGAGGAAGGAGATTCCGCTGGACTATGATCCGCATCCACTGAAGGCGGATGAACTGCGCATGTGGTGGGAGTGATGAGGTACATCGCGGTTGGCGCGTTGCTGCTTGTCGCGGTCGGGTGAACGGCGGCGAAGGAGGCTCCGAGCGAGCTTGTGGTGGGGGATAGAGGACTCGAACCTCTGACCTTCTGTGTGTAAGACAGACGCTCTAACCAGCTGAGCTAACCCCCCACGGGGAGACGATCTGAGACGATGTTGGGTGGCTTGTGACGGTTCGTTCGGTGATTCGGATCGGGGAGACGTATGGCGCGCTTGGCGGGACTCGAACCCACGGCCTCATCCTCCGCAGGGATGCGCTCTATCCATCTGAGCTACAAGCGCGCGTCTCCAAATCCGACGACTGTGAAGATTGGGCCGTCTTCGGGCGACTTATTGAGTTATTGGCTGGTGCCGAAGGAGGGACTCGAACCCACACGCCCTTTTCGGGCACTACATCCTGAATGTAGCGCGTCTACCAATTCCGCCACTTCGGCATGTTCTCGGTGTTTACCCGACTCCTCCGACCCTCGCTCACCTGAGTGGTGGGCGGTCGAGGGGTCGAACCTCGGACCTCTTGCGTGTGAAGCAAGCGCTCTGACCACTGAGCTAACCGCCCGACTCCTCGCGTTGCGCCCGATCCGACCACTCTCACACTCCGGGCGAGTGAGCCGGTCGTTGGTGGCAACGACTGGACTCGAACCAGTGACCTAGCGCTTATGAAGCGCCCGCTCTAACCGACTGAGCTACGTTGCCAAACCGTAGGTCAACTATATAGGAGCTACGTTCCGAGTGTCAATTACGAGGCAGTCGTTGAAACGCCGCGAACCGCATGGCTGACGGCGCGGTGACCACTTAGAAACACGCTCATGCCGGGGTGGCGAGACCCCATGAGTGACGGACGATTACTTGTCCTCCAACAGGACTCCGGCGTTCGCCCAATCGGCCTTTTCGACATCCGAAAAGATGACATGCACTCCCTCGGGCCTTGCACCGGCGATGTCCACGATTGCGTCCGTGACCGCCTGCGCCATTTTTGACTTCTGCTCCTTCGACCTGCCGGAGAGCAGCTGTATGTTTACTACGGGCATTTTTCTCGCTCCTGTTCTTTGAGTGGACGGCATTGTAGCAGTCGTTATATTTCGAGTTCAATTGTCGACGATTCTGCGGAGACCATCACGTCCGGCTTTCCGGCCTGATTTGAGGCGTCGCAAGGGTGAATCAAGACCGTAGCCTAGTCCTGACGCTCGCGGACGATTTCGACCGCCGCGTAGTCGAGGACGCTCCCCTTCATGGGGACCTTGGGCTTCTTGACCGTGACTTGGACGGAGGCGACGCTGGACTCCGCGAGTATTCTTTCGGCAATGGTCTCGGCTACGTTCTCAAGCAGCTTGCGGCTCGGTCCTTCGACGATCTCCTTGACGGTGCGGTAGAGGTGGGTATAGCTGATGGTGTCTTCGAGCATGTCGGAAGCGCCCGCTCTACTGAGATCGAGCTGCACGACGAGGTCGACGTCGAACCGTTGGCCGAGCTCCTGTTCGGCCTCGCTCATGCCGTGGAACCCGTAGAAGACCATGCCGCTGAGGATTATCTTGTCCATTGGTGCTTTCTCGTGTTTTCTTGGCTCTTGGTTGTTCTCTGCACTGCAACCGATCCGGATTCCCGCTTTCGCGGGAATGACGGAAAGCGGTTGGTATATGTCATTTTGGAAATGGTCAACTATGCGTTGCTAGTTGATTGTGCGGCGGTGAGGACTTTGCGGGCTCGCTCGACGACGGGAACGTCGATGACCATGCCGTCGAGCGACGTGGCGGCACTGCCGCGTTCTTCAGCCTCATCGAAGGCCGCGACGACCCGGCGCGCCTGCTCGATCTCCACGTCTGAGGGCATGTAAGAGGCGTTGATGCCTTCGATCTGGCTTGGGTGGATGGCGAAGCGACCGCGAAAACCGAGGTTGCGTGAGGCCGTCGAATTTCGTCGGAGTCCTTCGTCGTCCTTGTAGTTGAAGTAAGGAGTTTCCAGAGCGAGAACTCCCGCTGCCCTGGCCGCCACGGCCACCACGCTGCGAGGGTGGGCTATCTCCTCTTCCGACTCCGTCCTGGGTATCGCCATGTCGTTCGTCAGGTCCTCGCCGCCGAACGCGACGGCTATGACGCGCTTCGAGGCTTTGCAGATCGAGAAGGCGTTGACGATCGCGCTCGCGGTCTCGACCCAGAGCACTAACGAGGTACTGCCGAAAGGGATGCCGGTCGCGACCTCCCTGCGGCCGACCGTATCGGCGATTTGGCGAACCTCGCTCGCGCTGCCCACTTTGCCGACCGAGACGCCGGCTATGTGCGGGCCGACTATGGCGGCGAGGTCGTCTTCCATGAGTCCGGTGCTGAGGCTGTTGACTCGCGGGATGATCTGATGGCCTGCCTCCGCAAGCGTTGGAAGGAAGGATGCTACCATCTCTCTCGCGTTCGCCTTCTCTGCCATGGGGACGGAGTCTTCCATGTCGGGGACGACGGCATCGGGCTTCAGCCCCACTGCCTTTTCCAGCATATTGGCCCTGTTGCCCGGCACGAACAGAAGGCTTCTCAAAAGCTGCATGACGAATCGTTTGTCTTGCCCAAGAATAGGGTTCGAGTATATCACGGCAAAGAGGGACTGCCCGTTGACCGGCAAGGTGCCCGATGATATAACGCCCGACATGACGAACAAATCTTCAGTCGTCCCCTCTGGCGCCCGATTCATCGGCATTGCCGGGCTGCCGGAGATCACTGAGGGTGCCGACCTTGCGGGCATGATCTCGAACGCGATCGAGACTCAAGGCAGCGTACTAAAGAGCGGTGACATCGTGGTTGTAACGCAGAAGGTGGTGTCCAAAGCGGAGGGGCGCACAGTCGACCTGGCTACTATCGAGCCGTCCGACTTCGCGCGGATATTCGCCGGACACAGCGGGCGTGACCCCCGGCTTGTGGAGCTAGTGCTTCGAGAAAGTGTAGAGGTAGTGAGGAAGGACCGGGAACGGGGAATTTTAATTACCGAGACGCGGCATGGGTTCGTATGCGCGAATTCGGGGATAGATTCGTCGAATATCGTCGGAGACGAGACGGTGACGCTGCTTCCCGAGGACCCGGACGGATCGGCGCGGGAGTTGCTGCGACGATTGAGGAACGAGACGGGGATACGCGAACTGGCCGTCATCATCACCGACACGTTCGGGCGGGCAGGGCGGGAGGGGCACGTGACCTTCGCGATAGGCCTGGCGGGGATGGACCCTTTCATGGACTATCGCGGACAGCCGGATGCGCAGTCGAAGGTGATGGCGGTGACGAGAATCGCCGTGGCCGATGAGGTGGCCGCCGCATCGGAGCTGGTCATGGGGAAGGTCGACCGGGTGCCAGTGGCTATAGCGAGAGGGATCCGGTATGTGCCAGGGAATGGGAGTGCGAGGGAATTGGTGAGGGAGAGGGCATACGACCTTTTTCGGTAGATCGCTCCTCACCGGAAACGAAAAAGACTCCGCGATCTATCTGAGACCGCGGAGTCCTACAGGTTCTTTGTGGGTCTAGAGGTCCTCGGCGAGGCTGGTCTTGGAGGGCTGGGGAGTAGTCACCGGCAGGCGATTGTTGTCGCCGCGAAGCTGGTCGAGGGTGACGTTGTAGCCCCAGCTGGAGCCCTCGATGTAGTTCTGAAAGTATCGCTCGGCGCCGCAGAGCCGGCACTCGCCCCTGCTCTGAGGGCCGTTCGGCGAGTCGATCATCCACTGGTGGCTGCACTGCGGCATCTCCGCGACTGCCGGCCCCGGAGCGACCTGTGGATCCAATACTGACGTTTCCATTTTCTCTCACCTCGAAATAGTGAACAATATGACATGAATTATCATGCCGGAATTAGTGTACAGGGCTATCCAAGCCCCGTCAACTTTTGGTTTTTCGACATTCATCTGACGTGAAGACAGCACCCTGTCCGCCGGGGTGCTGTCTCGTTTGGGTCGGATGTTTTAGCCGTTCAAACTATGCAGCATCTCTCCGTGCGGCGTCCTTGCGAGGGCGACCCGGCTTAAGTCGGCCCTTGGTCCAGTGGAATACGGCGCGCTGCGTCGGGAGGTCTACGGAGTGTCCGCACTGGAGGCACTCGTTGTACCGCCCGTACATGTCCATCTTGGTTACTACGTCCCCGTTGCAGCGAGGACATGCTTTGAATGAAACCATCTGAGTCACCTCCCTCTCTTTGAACTCTTTGAGCTCGAGGTTACGAAATCAGTATACTCACTAGGGATGGCATGATACTCCGTTACGAAATTCGTTGTCAAGGCAAATGAGTGAATCTTTACGAAGAATATTGAATGGAGCACGAATTCGATAAGACCCGTCAACGTCTTATCCTCATCGGGGACGAATTGCCGGGAGCAAACGTTCTATTAAGTCGGTGAAAAAGCGTTTAAGGGTATTTTTCTGAAATTTTCTTGCGGTATTCGTATAATATGTTTCGTGCACACGTATAAAGCAATTCGAATTCAGTTGCAACCTAGACGGACCAATCCTCCATCCGGTACGCGGCATCCCAGAAGAGATATTCGTATTTGCTGTTCGTGACGAATATCTCCGTCAACCTGTCCCGCTGTGCGTCCGAGAGTCCGAGCGCGGTCTTGTCCATAAACGAACGGAGCCATTCGGCCAGCTCGCCGAATTCCGTCGAACTGTACATCTCGATCCATCGGCAGTAGAGCGGCTGGTTCATCGGTTTGCCGCGGGTTTCGAGGGTCTGACCGATTTCGGCATAACCCCATGAGCATGGAAGCAGGGTCGCGGCGATTTCCGCAATCGTGCCGGAATGCGCGTTGGAGAGCATGTGGTCGGTGTAGGCCAGCGTGGTCGGCGACAGGCGAGTCGCGAGAAGCTCGTCCTCGGATATGCCGAAGTCCTTGCAGAAGCTGACGTGAAGCGACATCTCCGTGTTCAGCGTCTCGTGGAGCAGTCGCGCGAACCAGCCCATGTCTTCGAGGGTCTCGGCCTTGGCGACGGCCAGCGCAATGACGCGGGAGAAGTCGATCAGGAACAGGTAGTCCTGTTTCATGTACCACTGGAATTTCTCCAGAGGAAGGGTGCCCTCGCCCAGTTCTACCACGAAGGGGTGTTGATGTTCCTGTTCCCAGATGGTAGCCGCGCGGTCGCGGAGTATTTCGCTGAATCTCGTCATGTTCGTATGTTCCTGTGGGTGGTGAATTGGGCCTTTTACCCTCACCCCAGCCCCCGTATCAAGTACGGGGCAGGCTCTATCTCCCAGAACGGGAGAGGGGGTTTTCTCATCCTCATATAGGTTAATGGGTGTCGACCTTTTCCTCCAAATTCAAACAGGCGTTGATTCCAAACGAACGGGGTCAGGCTCGCTCGATGAGAACGGGAGCGCCGGACGGGACCCGTTTGAGAATGGTCGAATCTCCGTGCATTCTGCCGATTACGGTAACAGGACTGGCGGGACGAATTTCGTCGCCTCTGCTCATGGGGGTGGGCCCAAAGAACATGCAGAAAGCACTGCCGGGCGGCCAGTATCCCAGGTCGCCGAGATCGACGACCTCCTGTCCCATTTCTTCGCCGGCCGAGACGGGGATGCCGAAGTAGATCTCGTCTCCCCAGGTGTTGGCGGACGCCTCGATGGGCAGAGCGTCCCAGATCGCGGAGGCGGTGTCGGTGTCGTTGAGGGCGGCGCTTACCGTCACCTGCCCTGCAGTGATGCTGATCTCGCGTTCACTCACGTTGGTGAACCTCCTGTCATGGGCCCCATTGGGGCCGTATAATGTTCAGGTTTCGTATTATCGCCGATCTTGCGTTTTCCGCAACTCAGAAGGAGCGACATGGAACTCGAAGAACGGCTCCGCACCCAGTGGACGGAGGCGGTGCAGGACTGGATAGAGACGGACCAGACCGTGCGATCCGGATTCCTCGACACGTGGATGCTGGACGCGCTGGGAGATGTGTCGGGCAAGTCGGTGATCGATATCGGCTGCGGGGAGGGCAGGTTTAGCCGGCTGCTGTCCGAGCTAGACGCGACGGTGACGGGCGTCGATCTGACGGAGGCGCTGATCGAGCAGGCACGCAGTGTTGGGAGCAAGCGAGAAACGTATCTCGTTGGCGATGCGGAAGACCTTGAAGGAATTGCTGACGAGTCCTTCGATTTGGCGGTGTCGTACATTGTGCTCGTCGATCTGCTGGACTATCGCCGGTCGATCCGGGAGGCGTACCGGGTACTTCGTCCCGGCGGCAAGTTTGTGGTCTGCAACGTCCACCCGATGCGGACTGCCAGCAAAAGCATAGTTGGGTGGATCCGTGACTCATCCGGGAAGCTGTTCTATCCGGTGGATAACTACACGGAGGAAGGGGAGCGTGAGTTCTTGTGGTGGGGAGGGCCTTTCATCAACATGCATAGAACGATTTCGAGCTACGTGAGTGCATTTCTCGATGTGGGCTTCGTGTTGGAAGCGCTGCAGGAGCCGATTCCCTCCGAAGAGCAGCTGGCCGAACACCCCCACTTCGACGACGAGCCTCGTGTGCCAAACTTCATAATCTACGTACTGAAGAAACCAACATAAGAGGAGTACCACTTCATGCCAACCGTACCAGCCGACCGACTCGAACGAATCACGCGAGACCTGCTCATGGGAGCGGGAGCCACCGAGGCCGAGGCCGAATCGGTCGCCGATGGGGTGATCGGGGCCAATCTCGCGGGTCACGATTCTCACGGGATTATCCAGATACCGACGTACATCGACCGCATCGAGGTTGGTCACATCGTTTGCGACGCGCCGATGGACGTGGTGCGGGAGACCGCGACGACGATGGTCGTCGACGGCAACTGGGGATTCGGGTTTCACGTGTCGAAACTCGTCATGGAGTCGATAATCGAAAAGGCATCGGCGAGCGGCGTCGCGGCCGCGACGGTGTACCGGCAGGGGCACGTGGGCCGGGTGGCGGCGTACCCGATCATGGCGGCGAAGGCTGGGTTGATCGGCATGATGACGGCGGACTCCGGGAGGTCGGCGAAGGGGGTCGTTCCGTTCGGAGGGCGAGAGGCGCGGCTGGGCACGAACCCGATCTGCTTCGCGATGCCCAGCAACCTCGAAGGTCCGCTGTTCATCGATATGGCGACGAGCGCGGTCGCGGCGGGGAAGATCGGTCTGGCTATTGCGCGGGGCAAGGCGATTCCCGAGGGTTGGATCCTCGATAAGGACGGCAACGCGACGACCGATCCAAACGACTATTCAGACGGCGGAACGATTCTGCCGCTCGGAGGGACTGAGGGACATAAAGGATACGGCCTGTCGGCCATCGTGGAGATATTCTCGGGACTGCTCACGGGGTTGGGGTTCGGAGTCGAGCCAACGGGCAGGCATAACGACGGCTGCTTCATGGCGGCGTTCAACGTGGAGGCTTTCCGGTCGCTCGAAACGTTCAAGGAGGAAGTGACGGAGTTCGCGCACTACCTCAAGAGCACGCCGCCAGCCGAGGGGTTCGACGAGGTGTACTACCCGGGCGAGGTCGAGCATCTGCGCGCGCAGCAGGTGCTTGAGCACGGCATCGAGGTGGAGGAGTCGACGTGGGAGAAGCTGCAGGCGTTGGCGGACCGGTACGGGCTGGGGGATTTGAGCGCGTAGCGGGGCTACAGCCGTCTGGTGGAGGTGGGTCCGGCTTGGGGTGAGTGGCCATTTGAGCGGCGGCGGTAGTCGCGGACGACGGAGTCGATTACATCGAGGGCGTGGTCTATGTCGGAAGCGGTTATGCCGTAGCCGGTGACGAAGCGCCAGCCGAGTTCGGGGCCTATGTCGTAGAACTTGACTCCCTCGGCCTCGATGAGCGCGGCGAGTTCGGCCGAGTAGGCCTGGTCGACGTGGCAAAAGAAGATGTTTGTCTGGACCCGTTCGGGGTCGATCGCAAGGCCGGGGATGGAGGCCAGGCCCTTCGCGAGGCGCTGGGCGTTGTCGTGGTCTTCGGCTAGGCGTTCTACCATGTTTTCGAGGGCGTAGACTCCGGCGGCGGCGATGATGCCGGCCTGTCTCATGCTCCCGCCGAGGTATTTGACCCAGCGTCGCGCCTCCTCGATGGTCTCGCGGCTCCCGCACAAGACTGACCCGACCGGAGCGGCCAAGCCCTTCGAGAGGCAGAAGGTGACGGTGTCGGCGGCCTCCACGAGATCGCTTACGGGCGTCTTGAGGCTGACGGCGGCGTTGAATAGCCTCGCGCCATCGATGTGGAAGGGGAGGTCGTGCTCGTGGGCGACATCGGCGACTCGCTGGATGTCCGCCTTGTCGAGGACGAGGCCACCGAGGAGGTTCTGGGTATTTTCGAGGGAGACCATGCCGGTCTTCGGCCAGTCGCGGCTATCGTGATTGATGGCGCTTCGCACCTCGTCGGGGTCGAGTCCACCGTCGGGAGTGTTTTCGAGGGCGTGCATCGTGACACCGGCGAGGGCTGAGAGACCGCCCGCCTCTCCCAGGTTGATGTGGGTGTTGCGACCGACGATGACGGAGTCGCCCCGGTCACACTGCGAGAGGATGGCGACCATGTTGCCCTGAGTGCCGCTGGTTACGAGGACGGCGTCTTCCTTGCCGAGTCGCTCGGCGGCCATCGCCTCGAGACGGTTTACGGTGGGGTCCTCGCCCTCGTCGGCGTCGCCAAGTTCGGCCTCGGCGATTGCCACGCGCATTTCCGGGCTTGGCAGGGTCTTGGTGTCACTCCGTAGGTCTACGATCCTCATGTCTCTTTCCTTGATCGTGCGAGGGACTAGATTCCCATTGCGTCTCGGTGCGATTAACGCACATAATACGGCCATCATCAAGCCGGAAGGGAACGTGAGTCCGAAGAAGAAGCGGCTCGTACGAGCGCCGAAGACGAGGAAGCCGAGAAGGAAGCAGTCGTGGCGGGACGCCGGCGGCGACTGGGACGACCTGTCCTACGACCAGCAGGAGCGGGTGGCATCGCCGGCGGAGCGCGAGCGGCGGCGGCAGGTCGTGCAGGAAAGCGAGCGCGCTTGGCTCGGCACTCCGCAGGAGGAGTACCGCTCGGACGATGACGCGACCGGACTGCTTGGCGTCGTGACGTCCGTTCACGGCAACCTGTACATGGTGGAACTATCCGGCAAGCCGGTGGAGTGCCACATACGGGAATCACTCAAGGACCAGGAGACGGGATTCGTCAATCCGGTCGCGGTGGGCGACCGCGTCGTAGTCACGGAGGACGGCGCGGGAGGGTTCGCCATCGAGGAACTGCTGGAGCGCGACTCCATCCTGACAAGGCCTTCGTCCTTTAAGGGATACTTGCGGCAGATCGTCGCGGCCAACGTTGACCAACTGCTTATCGTGACGTCGTGGAGTGAGCCCGCGTTCTGGCCGGAGTTGGTCGATAGGTATCTGGTGACAGCCGACGTTCACGAGCTTGACCCGGTCATCTGCGTAACGAAGGGAGACCTCATCGAGGACGCGGAGGAGTTCGAGACGGCGCTTGCGCCGTACCACGACCTCGATTACCCCGTCGTTGTCACCTCGATGATGACCGGGGACGGTATGGACGAACTGGGAGAGCGCCTAACCGGGAAGAGCACGGTGCTGTCGGGACTGTCGGGTACGGGGAAGTCGTCGTTGCTCAATACCCTGAAGCCGGGGCTTGGCCTACGTGTCGGTGAAATCAGCACCTGGCGCGGACGAGACCAGGGGCGTCACACAACGACGCGGGCTACGCTCCTCCGCATCGACGAGGAGACGACGGTGGTCGACACGCCGGGAATCCGGGAGTGGGGACTGAGCGGTCTGACGAGGCCGGAACTGTGGCACTTCTTCCCGGAGATCGAGCAGGCGGCGGAGGCGTGCAAGTTCACCGACTGCCGCCATTTTTCGGAGCCGAACTGCGCCGTCGTGTCGGCGACTGAGGGCGGAGAGATAGACGGCGAGCGGTACTACAGCTACACGGTTATCTACGAGTCGCTGCCGGAGTCGATAGCGACGTGGTGAGGGTGAGGCGGGTTTCAAACCCGCCCCTACGTGTGCGGTTTGATGATTTGAGGCTAGCTGCCGTTTGCCATCTTTTCTTCGGTGACGGCGGCCGGGTTCATCGGGAGGCGCATCATTCTGACGCCTGAGGCGTTGTAGATGGCGTGGGCGATGGCGGCGGGCGGCGGGACGATGTTGGCCTCGCCGACTCCCCTCACGCCGAAGGGCTGCTGCTCACTGGGCACCTCGACTATTACCGTGTCGATCATGGGAAGGTCGAGGCTGGTCGGCATCCGGTAGTCGAGCAGGGTCGAGTTCATCATCATGCCGTCGTCGCGCATGAAATACTCCTCGTTCAGCGCCCAGCCGATGCCCTGTGTGCTGCCGCCCTGCATCTGTCCCTCGACGTAGCTGGGGTGGATGGCCTTGCCCGCGTCCTGGACGGCAGTGAACCGGAGGATGTCGACCTTGCCGGTGTCGGGGTCAACCTCAACGTCGACGATGTTGCCGGCGAAGGAGCCGCCGCCAACGCCAAGGCCGCCCGCGTCGAGCGCGCCCCTGCCCATGATGGGTCCGCCGGTGTCGTTGAGCTGCTCGGCGAGCTCAGCGAAAGTCATGTTGAGCTCTTCGTCGGTCTTCGAGCGGAACACGCCGTCTGCCAGTTCCAGCGAGTCGGCATCGACGTCCCAGATCAGGGCGGCGCGAGCGATCATCTGTCGCTTGACGTCCTGGGCGGCCTCGTAGGCGGCCCAGCCGGTGGCGTAGGTGACGCGGCTTCCGCCGGTAACGTCGGTGTGGCCGATGGAGTCGGTATCGACGACGGTGGGGTTCACGTCCTCGGCGCGGATGCCCAGCACCTCGGCGGCCTGCATTGCGACGGAGGCGCGGGTGCCTCCGATGTCGGTGGAGCCTTCGGTCAGGTTGATCGTGCCGTCGGGGTTGACGCTGATGTTGACGGCGGACTTGAAACCGACGTTGAACCAGTACCCTATCCCAACGCCGCGGCCCTTGCTCGGGCTGTCGAGCGCCTCGGAGTAGTGAGGATGGTCGCGCATGGCCTCAAGGACCTCTTTAGCGCCGATGCGCGGGAAGGTCACTCCATCGGCGCGGACGGTGCCCTTCGTAGCGACGTTCTTTAGCCGCAGGTCGATGGGATCTATGCCGAGCTTCTCGGCGATCTCGTTGAGAACGGTCTCGGTCGCAAAGGCGACGTTCGTCGATCCGGGAGCTCGGTAGGCCTGTGTCTTGGGCTTGTTGACGACCACGTCGAAACCGTCGATCTGCTGGTTGGGGATGTCGTATGAGGCGAAGACGCACATGGCCGCCGCTCCCACGGGAGAGCCGGGGAAGGCACCCGCCTCGAACTGGAGGTCTGCCGCAGCGGCCAGTATTGTGCCGTCGTTCTTGACGCCGATCTTGACGGTCATGTGCGAGCCGGGGGTCGGGCCGGTTGCCTCGAAGACCTCCTGGCGGGTCATGACGGCCTTGACCGGGCGGCCGGACTTCTTGGACAGGACGGCGACGGTCGGCTCGAGGTATGCGGGAATCTTGCCTCCGAAGCCGCCGCCGATCTCCATCGGAACGACCTTGATCTGCGAGGCGGGCTTGCTGAGAACACCAACCATCTCGTCGCGAACGCTGAACGAGCCCTGCGTGCTGCACCATATGGTGATCTTATCGTCCGTGTTCCAAAGGCCGGTGGCAACGTGGGGCTCGATGTAGCCCTGGTGGACGGTGGAGGTGTCGAATTCACGCTCGATCACGAGGTCGGATTCGGCGAAGCCAGCCTCCACGTCACCCTTGACCTGCCTGAAATGCTCGGCGACGTTGCTCTGTCCCTCGGCCGTCTCTCCCATTTCGGAGGTACGGAGCGACTCGTCCAGGATGGGAGCGCCCTCGGCCATGCCCTCGGGGGCGGTCAGGACGGGATCGAGCACATCGTACTCGACGACGATCTTGTCCGCGGCCTCTTCGGCGACGTGCGGGCTGGACGCGGCGACCGCGGCGATTGCGTGGCCCTTGTACAGCGCCTTGTCATCGGCGAGGACATTGTTGCGGAGGTAGCGCAGGTTCGCGGCGCCTTCTCCGAGCGCGACGACCTGGTCCGCCACTTCCGGCAGGTCCGCGCCGGTGACGACCGCGTACACGCCGTCCATCGCCTCGGCTTCACTGGTGTCAATGGATAGGATTCTGGCATGAGCATGAGGACTGCGGACGAACTTGGCATGGAGGATATCGTTCGCGTGGAAGTCCGCGCCGTACTTGGCGCGTCCGGTCACTTTGTCGGCCCCGTCGTGACGGACGGGCCGCGTCCCAATGACCTTGTAGTCGCCGTGCTTGAGGATCATGTTGGGTTCGTATGTGGTGGTCACTCGAAAACCTCCCTGGTTAAATAGCGTGGAGTCGCACGGTTAGGTGCCATCATCATGGTATCAGGGAAATGGGCGAACGACAATTTCTTGCAGGGCCGTTCCCGTCCTTTGCCGCGGAGCAAGCAAAGGCCTGGATTCCGGCGCCGTATCGATCCTGAGGATGGGCAACCACAAGGGTTGCCCCTACGACAGGTCTGCAGTGAGGTAGGCAGAAAGGGACGGGTTTCAAACCCGCCCCTTCCAAGTCATGGTCTTGTCAATACTGCCACGTTTAACCGCTACGTCGCGGCGGCGACTTCCTCGGGTTCTGCGCTTCGCCGAGACGCGGCGTCTGGGAAGAAGGCGTTCAGTACTTGCTCGGTGATGCCCTCGGCGTCCAGCTGCAGCTGGTGACGCTGGTCTGCGGCGGTGCCGTGCTCGACGAAGGAGTCGGGCATTCCGATTCGGTGAACCGCTACGTCATCCAGTCCAGCCTGCGCGAGAGCCTCCAGCACGGCGGAGCCGAAACCTCCGGCCAGCACGTTCTCTTCTACGGTCACGATTCGGCCGACCTTTCGCGCCGTATCCAGGAGAAGGTCGGCGTCCAGCGGCTTCACGAAGATGGGGTTGACCACTCCGCACGAAATGCCGAGTTGGTCTAGACTCTTGGCGGATTCCACGGCCGCGCTCGCCGACTTGCCCAGGGCGAAGATCGCCACGTCTGCCCCTTCCTTGACCACCACGCCCTTGCCGATCGGCAGCTCCTTGAGGTCGTCGTCGAGGGGTGTGCCCACGGCAGTCCCTCTGGCAATGCGGATGGCGAACGGGCCTTCGTGCTTATAGGCGGTATAGACGAGCTGCTGCAGTTCGTTTTCGTCCATGGGGGCTGCAACGACGGCGTTGGGGAGACACCTCAGGTAGGAGATGTCGAACGCGCCGTGGTGCGTCTTGCCGTCCTCTCCGACGATGCCCGCGCGATCTGCGATGAGTGTCACTGGAAGGTTCTGTAGACAGACGTCGTGAACGACCTGGTCGAACGCGCGCTGGAGGAAGGTCGAGTAGATCGAGACGAAGGGGTTAAGTCCGATTGAGGCCATACCTGCCGCCATGCTGACGGCGTGCTGCTCCGCGATGCCTACGTCGAAGACTCTATCGGGGAATTCTTCCCGAACCTCGATGAGGCCGGTGCCCTCGAGCATTGCAGCGCTTATGCCCACGACGGACTTGTCCTTGCGCATGATGCGCGCGATGGTCTGGGCAAAGACCTTGGAGTAGGTGGGGGCACCCGACGAATCGCCGAGCGGCGAACTCGGCTGGTGGAACTTGATCGGGTCGTCCTCGGCGGGTTCATATCCCCTGCCCTTATGCGTCACCACGTGGACCAAGGGTACGGAGCCGGTGGGCTTCATTGCCTGTCGAAATGTCTCTTCAAGCTGTTTGAAGTCGTGGCCGTCGATGGGGCCGAGGTACTGGAACCCCATTTCCGTCCAGAACATCGTGGGCACGACGAGTCCCTCCACCCCGGTGTTAACCCG
>JAPPDQ010000387.1 GCA_028875495.1 Chloroflexota bacterium | reverse complement strand
CGTTCGCCCCCGTATCGAGTACGGGGCAAGCTCTGAGCCTGTCGAAGGTCCGAAACGTAGTTCAAGGTTCGACAAGCGCACCACGAACGAAATCCATCCATCAGACAACCTATCAACCATCCGGGAATGGATCGTTCGAGCTCTTGATCGCCTGCGCCTCTACAATGTTCAAGCCGCGGCCGGTTTTGCCTCCCCACCACTCCTTGATGTAGGAAATCACTGCGACTATTTCCTCGTGGCTCAACTGAGCGCCGAAGGCCGGCATGGCGCTCTTAAAGTTGGGCAGCAAGTCGGGGTCCTCCTGGAACTTACCCCCTTCCCGAACGACTCGATACAGGAAGCCGTCTCCGTGGTGCCACGTGTGACCGTCACCGTTGAGTGGGGGCGCCGGAAGCGTTCCGTCCTCCTTGGGGATATGCCAGTCTGGCTGTCCCTGCCCCTGCAGACCGTGGCACGCCGAGCAGATCGAGGCAAAGATATCCTGTCCCGACCGGGCTACGGGTTCGGTGACGATGGGCCGCTCCGTGGGAACCGGCGTGTTGGCCTCCGGCGGTGATGAGCACGCCAACGAAATGAGCATCGTGAATGAGAAGAGGGCCAGCCCCGCCGTGCCGACAATGTTGCGGCGTCCAACGCGGAGGGCAGGAGTGCTCACTGATCATCCTCGCCCTGGTTGAGTTCATTCCACTTCAAGGTGACCTCTTTCTGCCACACGATCTGTGGGGTATCCCAGCCCGACTTTATGTACTCCAGCACGGCCTCGACATCACTGTCGCTCAGTTTCCCTACGAATGATGGCATGGTCTTCTGAGGATAGTCGAACGTGCCGAGAATCATCTCCTTCAGCATCCAGTCCGGGTGGTGCCACGTGTGCCCCAGGGGCCCGTGCACAGGCGCATTGGCAAGTCCACCTTCTCCTGTCCCAGCCTCTCCGTGGCAGTTCAGGCAGTGCATCTCGTAGATTGCCATGCCCTCTTTGGCCAGGGCATCCTCGGAAGAACTCCCAATGCCGCACGCAGCAAGGCCGACAATCATCATCCCGCCCACTGACAGCCAGACAATGCGGGTTGCTCTTCGCAGTGATTCTGCAACATTCCTGTTCGTGGATTACTCCTGCGTCATCTCGTAGTTGAACTGCCAGTTGATGCCGAACTTGTCCGTGCAGGAACCGAAATACGCGCCCCAGAACATCTCCTCCGGAGGCATCGTAATTGTCCCGCCCTCCGACATCTTGGCGAAAAGCTCGTCGGTCTCCTCCTTGCTCTGTGTGGGGAAGGTGAGCGAGAAATTGTTGCCCTGTACCCTGGGAGGCCCGAAGCCTGCAGGAACGTCGCTGCCCATGATGACGCCGTCGCCGACCACGAGCGTCGCGTGCATGATCTTTTCCTTGTCCGACTCCGCGATTCCCATGTCGTCCGGGCCGTCGCCGAACGTCTGCATTATCATGTACTCCCCGCCGAAGACGGACTTGTAGAAATCAAGCACCTCGCGGCAGTTGCCGTCGAAGTTCAGGTAGGTCAATACGGGCATAACGTTTCCTCCATGGCCAAAACCGGTTTGATTGATATGACTACCATACGAAGCCCCGCGACGGCAGGTCAAGCCACACTCACGACGATTGGCGCGTTCCGCCCGGCTTCCTTGACCGCCTTCCAACCCTGTTGCTACACTTTGACTACGTAGCGTGGGCGGTTAGCTCAGTTGGTTAGAGCGCAGCGTTGACATCGCTGAGGTCATTGGTTCGAATCCAGTACCGCCCACCAGTCCGCCATTCTTGACGTTGGTATTCCTCCTGGCTAGTTCGGTCGCGTAGCCCAGACCGGAGTAACCCCAATGCCCCGCAAGACCACCAAGACCACCACCGGCGAGGTAAAACTCCTCTCCGGCGGCAACCCACAAATCGCAAAGGCCGATGGCGACGCTCCCGTGCAGGCGTACATCGCCGCCATGCCGGAGTGGAAGAGCGACCTCGGACGCCGCCTCGACGACCTCATTGTGCGGAACGTGCCCAACGTCCGCACGGCCTTGCGGACGTTG
>JAPPDQ010000254.1 GCA_028875495.1 Chloroflexota bacterium | reverse complement strand
TGCGGAATCAACGGCCTGCAAACATTTCGACTTCGTTCCCAGTAAACTTCCGCTAGGAAAGGAGGAACGGAAGGTTCATGAGATCATCCACCGGCCGCTGGGTGAGCGGCAATGACTTCTTCGGCCGAGACCGAGAGTTGCAGGTTCTGGAGGAACGTGTTCGCGACGGCAACCACGTGCTGCTGACAGGGCAGCGGCGCATGGGCAAGACGAGCATCGCAAGGGAGCTCGGCCGGCGGCTCAAGCACGAGGGCTGGGTTTTCCTCTTTACCGACATCGAAGGGGCGACAAGTGCCGAGGATGTGGTCGCGAGCATCGCCGAGGCAGTGCACCCTGTTCGGTCAATCTCTGCTAGGTTCGCGACTGGAATGCGGCGTTGGTTCAGCGAAAGCGTCGAGGAGATCGGTGCGCACGAGTTCAGGGTGAAGATTCGCGCAGGACTCAATGAGGGAAGCTGGCGGACCTTCGGAGAGACACTGTTCGGGGAATGTGCAGCGCACGATGGGCCTGTCATGCTCGTCTTGGACGAGTTGCCGATCTTCCTCAAGCGAATGCTTGGCGAACCGGGAGGCGAGCGCCGAGTCGATGAATTTCTCAGCTGGCTGCGCGGTGCGCTGCAAGCTGTGGGTGACGGGTCCTTGAGCCTGATCGTCTCGGGCAGCATCGGCCTTCGGCCACTCGTTCAACGGCTGGGAATCCCCGACCGGATCAACTATCTGGATGCCGTTCGCATCGGTCCATGGGACCGAGAGACCAGCGTCGATTGCTTCGGGCGCTTGGCCGTGAGCCACGACTTGCGCGTGGAGGAGGGCGTAGCCGAAGCGGTCTACGATTCCCTCGGTATCGGCATTCCTCATCAAGTGCAGTCCTTCTTCGCACGCCTGCGGGACTTCGCCGTCATGCGCGGGCGCGACTGCGTGACCGTCGCGGATGTCGGGGAGGTTTACCAAAGGAACTCTTGGGGCCTAGGGGCCAGAGCGACCTCGCGCACTACGAGACGCGCCTCAAGGACGGATTGGAGGACGGGAATTACTCTATCGCGATGGAGATCCTCGCCGAGGCAGCGACGCAGAACGTGTTCGTACCAGCTGCCAGACACCGCCTCGGACAGGTGTATGCCAATGTGCTCGACAACGTGCCCGGCCGGATCAGCGAGACCCTTGAAGTCCTAGTGCATGACGGCTACCTCGAGGCCGCCGGGAGTGGCTACCAATTCCCGTCACGCCTGCTGAAAGACTGGTGGTCCGCACGCTTTCGGGACCACCACGAACCGTTGCGCGATCGGCCTGTAGCCGAGAGATAGGAGGGTTCTTTGCGATGAGCGAGACCGCTGCCCGAACGATTCGCAAATTCAATCCCGGCACGTTCCAGTCCGATGAGGAGGTGATCGAGCAATTTGTGGTCAGACAGCGCGAGCTGGACAGCGTGCTCGACGTAGTCCGCGGCAACATTGACGCGCCTTCCTGCCAGCATCTCCTCGTCGTCGCTCCTCGCGGCCGTGGGAAGACCATGCTGCTGGCGCGCGTGGCAGCGGAGATACGCACCGACGATGAACTGTCCCAGCACGTGCTGCCTGTCCGATTCATGGAGGAGAGCCCGGAGATCTTCGACATGGCCGATTTTTGGCTCGAAGCGCTGTTCCACCTAGCCAAGGAGAGCGCTCGCCAGGAGCCGAAGCTCACCCGCGAACTGCGCGCAAGCCACGCAGCGCTGGCTGCCCGCTGGCGGGACCAGGCGGTCGAGGACAGTGCCCGCGCCATCGTCTTGAGTGCCGCGGACCGGCTGGGCAAGAAGCTCGTGCTCATGGTCGAGAACCTGCAGTCGCTGGTCGAGAACACCGACAGGGACCTGGGTTGGAAGCTGCGAGCGGTGCTGCAGTCGGAGCCGCAGATCATGCTCCTGGCTTCTTCCACGAGTCGGTTCGAAGGTCTCGACGACGCAAGCCAGCCCTTCTTCGAGCTGTTCCGAACCGTCGGCCTCGAGCCGTTGAGCACCGGGGAGTGCGCTCGGCTCTGGACAGTCGTGAGCGGAGAGCGGATCGACGACGGG
>JAPPDQ010000566.1 GCA_028875495.1 Chloroflexota bacterium | reverse complement strand
GTTCGGCCGTTGCGTGGCCCACTTCGCCGTGGATGAGAGCGAAGTGCAATTCTGCACGCACCTGAAGGGCAAGGCATCGTGGTTCCTACCGTTCAATCGCGGATGGAACGACGGCGCCGGCAATCCGCCCAATCCTAACGGTCTCAAGGCCGACTACCTGTGGCGCGAGGTGCTGACGATAGCGGGTCTCACCAACATCTTGGAGAACTACGCCCAGGTAGTGAAGAAGAAAGACGAAAAGACCGGCAGGATAAAAAAGGAGCAGATCTGGCCCCGTTACCACCAACTCAATTCGGTACGCCTATTGTTGAAAGATGCTCGCGACCGTGGCGCGGGAAGGCGCTATCTGATCCAGCACTCGGCAGGCAGCGGCAAGAGCAACTCCATCGCCTGGCTGGCGCACCAGTTGATCGGGCTTGAGAAGGATGGCGCGACTGTCTTTGATTCAATCATCGTAGTCACTGACCGTCGGATTCTTGACAAACAGATCCGCGACACGATCAAGCAATACGCCCAAGTCGCCGCCACCGTGGGCCATGCCGAGCATTCGGGCGACCTCCGCCGGTTCATCGAGACGGGTAAGAAGATCATCATTTCCACGGTGCAGAAATTCCCTTTCATTCTGGATGAGATTGGCAACGAGCAACGCGTAAGAAGCTTCGCCATCATCATCGACGAGGCGCATTCGAGCCAAGGCGGGAAGACCAGCGCGGCCATGGCCCAAGCGTTATCCGAGGCGGGTGAAGTCGGCGAGGAGGAAACCTTCGAGGACCAGATTAACCGCCTGATGGAATCTCGAAAGTTGCTCTCCAATGCCAGCTACTTCGCCTTCACCGCCACACCGAAGAACAAGACACTGGAGATTTTTGGTGACCCGGACCCACAACCCGACGGCACGGTCAAACACAGCGCCTTCCACAGCTACACCATGAAGCAGGCGATCCAGGAAGGGTTCATTCTGGACGTGCTGAAACACTACACGCCGGTGAAAAGCTATTACAAGTTGGCCAAGACGGTGGAGGACGACCCGGAGTTCGATGTCAAGAAGGCCCGTGGAAAGCTCCGGCGATTTGTCGAAGGTAACGAACACGCGATCCGCCTCAAGGCCGAGATCATGGTGGACCACTTCCACGAGCAGGTGCTGGCGCAACGCAAGATCGGCGGACAGGCGCGGGCGATGGTCGTGACCAACGGCATTGAGCGGACCATCCAATACTTTCAAGCGATCCGCGAATACTTGAAAGAACGCAAGAGCCCTCACCAGGCCCTCGTCGCGTTTTCCGGCGAGCATGAGTTCGGCGGCCGGAAAGTCAGCGAGGCCAAGCTGAATGGTTTTCCGTCCGGCAAGATCGCTGAGCGGTTTCAGGGAGAGCCGTATCGTTTTCTCGTCTGTGCCGACAAGTTCCAGACCGGCTACGACGAACCATTGCTGCACACGATGTATGTCGACAAGACGCTTTCCGGCATCAAGGCCGTACAAACTCTCTCGCGGCTCAACCGGGCGCATCCGAAGAAACACGATGTGTTCGTGCTGGATTTCCTGAACGATTCCGACACGATCTGCGACTCGTTCGCCGACTTTTACCGCACGACCATCCTGGCCGATGAAACCGACCCGAACAAGCTGCATGACCTTCAAGCGGATCTGGACGGCGCACAGGTGTATTCCGAGGAACAGATCGAGGATCTCGCGAAACGCTATCTCGGCGGCGCAGACCGCGACCAACTCGACCCAATACTGGATGAATGCGTGGCGGTGTACAAAGACGACCTGGACGAGGACGGACAGGTGCAGTTCAAGGGCAACGCGAAAGCTTTCGTGCGAACTTACGGCTTCCTGTCATCCGTGCTGCCCTATACCAACGCCGCTTGGGAGAAGCGTTCAATCTTCCTGAATTTCCTAATCAACAAGCTGCCAGCTCCGACGGAGGAAGACCTCGCCAAGGGCATCCTCGACGCCATAGACATGGACAGTTATAGGGTCGAGAAACAGGCTATGCAAAAGATTCTACTGCCGGACGAGGACGCCGAAATCGATCCGGTGCCGCTGAGCGGCGGTGGTCT
>JAPPDQ010000013.1 GCA_028875495.1 Chloroflexota bacterium | reverse complement strand
CCGCAGCCCAGGGCGAACAGCGTGTCGGCGCAGAAGAGCGCCCTCTCGTCCTCGGACCAGTACCTGATGTGCAGCGACGCCGCGTCTTCAATCTGCCAGTAGCCCGGCTACGACCTCAAGCACGATGGTAGCGAGACGTATTGCGAAGAGCGCTTCGACACGGGTGTACTCACGAGCCTCGGCCCGGTGCGCGGTGATGTTCCCCATTCCCTTCGCGCGGCTGACGATGCCGGTGTACAGCTTCACATGTTCCTCGTCGACCCTGCCGGCGAGAGCGGCCTTGAGATCATCTTGAGTCGCCGCCCTTATGGACTCCTCCATGAGGCTGACCGCCTTTCGCGCCTGAATCACAGCGCTGTCGAAATTGCCCCGATCCACCGCTTCGCGCGCTCGACGAAGTTCCAAGAGGCTCGACTGGCAACAGTTTGCGTAGGCGAGGTGGTAACGCACCTCCAGAAGGTCGAAATGCTCCCCGGTGAAGTCGCCTACAACCGCAAGCCAGTCGTCACGCGGAACCTGGAAGCGTACGTCGTTGATTCTGGCGTTGGCTGTGGCTCCGTCCATCTCGATGCGGCACCAAAGCTGCATTGACAGCGAGAGGACTCCACCGGCTCGGTGCTCCTCAAGCTGTTCGAGCCGGTGCTCGCCGAGATCAAGGGCAACGGAGCTTCCCTGGGTCTGTACATATGGGAGCGAGCGGATTGGGGACCAAGATTCGTCCCGCATCAAGGTGCCGACAAAGAGGGCGTCCGCACCGACCCTCAACTGACCCCCGAAATCGAGGACGCGATACTCGTCCCCCGGGCCGTTTGCCTCGCCCGACGGGTGGCGGTGTCCCAAGGTCCACGAGAGACCGAAACGAATCCGCGGACTCAAGGCAGGGACGGCGGTGACGCCGGTGACGGAGACTTGGCCCACCGAATACCGCCCGATCATCAAATCCGCCGCGCCGTACCCCGCTGCCATCCTAATAGCTCACTGAAAGGTCGGGCGCGGAATGAAGGAAATCACTGGTCTACGGCCGCGTCAGGAAGAATTCACGCCGAGCTCTGTCCCAGTCCCACACCTTATCCTCATCGCTCCTATTCGCTTGAGCGAAGATCTGGCGAACCCTCTCCGATTGCTCCAAGAGGGTGACTAGCTTTTCCACGCCTGTCAGCGTCTGGGTGCCGTAATCCCACACATCGCTGCCCATACACGCAGCTCGGTGCTTGCGATGGACGTCTTGGAGCCCTGCGATGATATCCTCAATCTCGCGCACTTGGAGGTTCGGGAGAGCATCCTGGCCGAGCGCGGTACGCCTGTCCTTATGAGCAACGACCCTGTGTCGGTGCTTTCGAATCTTCTTGGCCGCCTTTCCAATGCTCGTCAACTCACGTCCCAACTCACACCTCAACTGGCGCGACAACCGAGGGTCGTCGAGGAGCGCCCTAAGCGTCAGGTTCCGGCGCGTTCCCATCTCGGGCGGATCCGTGACGCGGGAGATTAAGAGGATGGTTTCCGAGACTATGCAACGCTGGACAAAGTTCCAGAAAAAACCGCCCCAACGTGGTCCCCGCAGTCTGCGGGTGCGCTCTGGATCCTCGACGTACAGGTAGTGGTAGTTGGCCCACAGGTCTTGCAGTTCACGGAGTTCAGCATCCCATAGCTGGTTGCTTATCTCGTCGAACTCCTGCGGCTTCGTCATTGGAGGCGGGTCAGGCCGGTCTACAGGAATAGCCTCATCCGCTGCTCAAGCACCGGACGACTAAGGATGCCGGTCATGTTGAGAACCTCGACGTTGAAACGGCCATCGGCATTTCGTGACCACCATTCCTCTGCGATCCAGCCTAGGTCTTCGGCGGCGATTACGGCGATTTGGGTGCCGGCACATTGAGCGGCGAGTTGCCAGACTCTGTCCATTGCGGAGTCGTCGGGCTTCGCGACAATGACCAGGAAGCAGGCAACCGGGTCACGCGCGTCACGGATGTAGCGCTTGAACTGCTTGAGATGGGATGGCGGAAAGGAATAGGTGGCTTCCGTGCTCTTGTTGTCCCACATCAGCACGTCCCCAGTCTTCCTCCGACGC
>JAPPDQ010000037.1 GCA_028875495.1 Chloroflexota bacterium | reverse complement strand
GAAAGCCAAACTGGAAGCCTGAGAAAGTCTCCACACCCGACTCGATGTCCTCCGGGCGCTCGGCGGACGTATTCGGGTCGTACATGATCCCTTCGTGGTGGATCGTCCAGGCGTCGTCGGTGAACGTCACGAGGTTCATCACCACGCCCTGTTGTCCATATCGGCGGTTGTAGAGCACCATGAGCCGGTCGCCGCCCAGCGGGATAGGCGTCATGGTCTGCCCCATGGTTCCCGTCGGCTTCGGCCTGCTCCACGTCAGACCGTCGTCGCGTGAGATCGTGAAGTGGTCGTCGATGTCCGTGACGCCGTCCATGACGATCGTCCAGCACGTAGAGATGAGCAAGCCCGGCTCGACCTCCGCCAGCTTCTGCTCGAAGTAGCCGTGGACGCCGTCGGGGTCTTCGAAGACCGTTGTGTGACGCGGCCACGTCTGCCCGCCATCGTCCGACACCGCCGCGATCACGAGCCTGCCGAGCGTGTCCTGCGACTCCAGCGTAGCACCCGGCGCGAGCAGCCGCCCCGACTGTAGTGCCAACGCTCCGTGCGAAATCTCCAGCGGCGAAAACCCCATCATCGGAACTACCGACGGCTCGGACCACGTGCGCCCTCCGTCCGTCGACGTGCAGAATATCGGCTCGTTATGGCCCTCGCCGAACCGCCCACCCTCTTCGCGGTAGCTCCGAGAGCCGTATGCATAGACCGTCTTCCCGTCCGCCGAGATACTCAGCTTCAGGGCGTTTGTCGCGTTGCCCACTCGCGGGAGAATCGTGCCCTCGACGTTCCACGTCCTTCCGCCGTCCGTCGAGCGAGCCCAGTCGGTGCCGCCGGTCACGTGCGCCCCGCCTCCCACGTTGAACGAGCACAGAATGTCGCCATTCGGAAGCTGCACCGCCTGCGGGAAGGCCGACTCCCGCTCGTCGATTCTTCCGCTGTCCACTATTTCGATGCTCGGCATGGGGTTGCTCCGTTCCTAATGTGCTTGGTTGCTTCGGCCGAGAGGGGATTCAACAAACCGATCGAATTGCCGCAAGGATAATAGCAGAACTGGTCGCGATCCTGTGTGCACGAGGGGGTGGGAGAATCAGGCCTTGCACACTGACGGCCCACAGCATGGGCGACCCTCGACACCCTCGATTCAGTAGCCGTCTTTTGATGTAGTCACATCCGCATCGCGCATTCCATGCCCGTACGGGTCCGCGGCGTCTCGCAGGCCGTCAGCCAAGAAGTTGAACGTAAGGATTACGATGATGACCGGAATGACTACAAACATGAGCCATGGGTAAATGGTCGCGACGGTCGGGTTCTGCACCTGAATGAGCATGACGCCGTAGCTCATGGCGGGAGGTCGCAGTCCGAGACCGAGGAAGCTCAGGCTTGTTTCTCCGATGATCATGCCCGGAATTGCCAGGCTCACTTGAGCGATGGCGTGGCTGTAGAGTCCCGGGAGCATGTGCCGGAACACGATTCGACTCTTGGAGGCTCCCGTAACGCGGGCGGCCCAGACGTAGTCCTCTTCACGAAGCGAGAGGAGCTTGTCGCGGACGGTGCGGGCTATACCCGTCCATCCGAGGATCGATAGGATTACCGCAATCGCCAGGGAGACTTGGAGTGTCGTCCAGTGCTGAGGCACGGCGGCGGCGAGAATCATCCAAAGGGGTAGCGCCGGTATTTTTGTCTTGAACTCGATAATGCACCGGACCAGTGAGTCGACCCATCCGCCGCAGTAGCCGGAAATTCCCCCGACTACGACTCCGACGACTAGAGAGATTGCCACAGCGAGGAGTCCGATGGACAGTGAGGCGCGGTTCGAGAGCATGAGTCGCGACCAAGAGTCGCGTCCAACGTCATCACTACCCAGTATGAAGGGCGATGGTCGATAGTCGTAGGTTTCAGGGTCGGGGTCGCTGAACCCGAAGAGGTGGCGGTCGGTTTCGATGAAGCCCAGGAACTTGTACCTGAATCCCTTGGTGAAGAATCCTACGTCGATCTTTTCGTCTTCAAGGACCTTATAGATTCTCTTGTAGCCATGGCCAGGGAAGGTGCCGAGGCCATTAACATGCAGACGGAAAGAACCTTCGTCGAAGAACCGGATGGGCCGCGGCCCGAGGTAGTGGTAGGACTCGGAAATCCTTGCCGGGTCGCCCATGCCTAGGAACTCCGCAAAGGGGAACAGCAGGTAGAAGAGAGCGAGGATAATGCCGGAGGCGACCGCCGGCTTGTGTTTTCGAAACCTCCACCACATCAACTGCCACTGAGTGGCAACATTGAACTCTTCCCCGTAGAGCTGGGCCTGCTTCGCATTTTCGGCAACTTGCCCTGTCATACCCAACGCCTTCAGTTCGGGAATTCTAGCCAATCCTACGTGAAACCGGCTTCTAGCCCATTACTCCAACATCATCGGATAAAGACGTTGACAGTTGATTGAACTGATAAGGAACTCTAGGCGCTAGTTTCCCGCTCTCCTTGCATACCGTTGACAGCGAACAATAAATAAGCTTCCATGCTATCATAATTACACGACGGTGTATTGCATCACTAGGCCATGACCATCCCAAAGCCCAAGCACCTCGGACCGGAATACGCCGACCAGTTCAACGACGAGAGCGTAGCAGGCGCCTACGTCAACTACCCTCCATACACTGCAGAAGTCTTCGAGGTCCTGGAGGGCCTGATACAAGACGAACCGCGAATTGTGCTCGACATGGGCTGTGGGACCGGAGACGTGGCGGGGCCCTTGGCCTCCCTCGTGGATCACGTCGACGCCGTAGACCAATCGGCAGCCATGATCGAAATCGGCCGCTCGCGTGAAGGAGGCGATCGGGCGAACATCAGGTGGGTGTGCCAAAGCGCGGAGGACTTCGCATACGACGCTCGCTACAGCCTCATCGTAGCGGGGGCGAGTCTTCACTGGATGGACTGGTATGAGGTGCTGCCTCGGATGGCCGGAGCACTGTCAGACCATGGCTACCTGGCAATCGTTGGCGGTCGTGGGATGGACACCACACCTTGGAACGACGAGCTAAGCAAGATCATCCCCATGTACTCGACGAATAAGGACTACGAGTCCTTCGACCTATTGGACGAGCTTGAACGCCGACGGCTCTTTTCGGTCGTCGGTCGAAAGCGTACCGCACCTCGAAAATTCTCCATGAGTGTCGACCGGTACGTTGAGATGTTCCACGCGCGCAACGGCTTTTCGAGACAGCGCATGGACGCGCAGTCCGCCACTGAGTTCGATGCCGCCGTTCGTGAGCTGGTGGCTCCATATGTGGTCGATCATGTCCTCAGCTTCAACGTGACAACCGGCATCACCTGGGGACATCCAACGGCCGGTGTGGCCTAACGAGGGAACTCCATGCGTAGACTCGTGCTCGTGAAACACTCGATGCCCGAGATAGACCCCGACAAACCGGCATCCGCTTGGAAACTCGGCGAAGTCGGTCGCGGACGTGCTGAGTCGCTGGCGGCCAAGCTCATGGAGTTCAACCCTTGCATGATCTGGTCAAGCAGGGAGCCGAAAGCGATTGAAACCGCGGAGACAGTCGCCGGTGAACGTGGAGTCCCGGTTGAGATCGCAGTCGGGTTGGAGGAGCACCACAGGGACAACGTCCCCTTCCTGTCGTCAAAGGACGAGTTTGAGGAAGCAGTCGAGCGGTTCTTCCTACATCCCGACGAGCTTGTGCTGGGAATGGAGACGGCGAATCAGGCCCGCGACAGGTTCGCCGCCGCTATCGACAAGGTAATCGGCGCAGGACAGACGGATAGCATAGTCGTGACTCACGGAACAGTCATCACGCTCTATGTGGCAAGCGTCGCCGGCGTCCAGAGGATGGGTTTCTGGCGCCGGTTGGGACTGCCGTCGTATGTCGTTCTGACGTTGCCTGATATGAGCATACGGTCCATTGTCGACGATGTCACCCTGCAGGGAGCCCAACTCTGAAACCGTAACCAGTGCGGCACAATTGCAGGCCCTATCTTCTACACCTATAGTGACAACTCAACCGTGAGCCCTTTCAGGGCAACCGCATTTTGACTTTAGGCTGCCCTGTCAATTGTCACTTCCTGTAGGCTGAACTCCAGACAGGGGGGAGCCCTCCCCGTGCAGGCTTTCAACAAAATACGATTACCCGGCTTTCTCCTCCGACCACGACTTGACATCCAAGAACGCAAGTTCTATCATTGCTTTATGCTTACAGGTCATTCCGTCAGGCATCCCCTCCGCGTGATTGCCGAGGATGTCCGGAGGTGTCAGCGTATTTCTGGGGATCCCGGATGCTGTGCCGAGTCCTGGGACTCTGCGTCCTCCGTATCGCGACTGGCCGATAGAGCGCCATTCCGACAATTCGACGGAACCGAGAAGAGTGGCACAAAATGGCACATCTACAGCAAAGGTTTTTAGGAGCGCCGCTCGATAATGCTGTTGCGCCGTCTCCCAAATTAGAGGAAACCATACCTGCACAGGGGTCTGCCATACGCTTGGCGCAGTGACAAAATGGTGACAATCGAGTTGCCACGTGTGCCACTCTTGAGCCCAATCCCACGAAACGACGGAGTGCCCCCATCAAAGGGCCGCTACCAACCCAACTGCGTCGTCCGAACAGGGCGCATTTTAACGTTAGGCCGGAGTCCGGACAGGGAGTTGGAAGGCTCTCTCGAGGCAGGCTCTTAGCAAAACGCGATTGTTCTGTGCGCCCGCTCGGGTTCCGTTTACTTTATCGGCTTTTGCGTCCATAACGCACGCAGGCGTGTTATTACCTCGCTACTCTCGTATACATCCCTGGTACTCATCGCCCCGAATGAGCGACAGGGACGTGTTGAACTCAGTCAGCAGTTATTTTCACAGTCTTTGAGCTTGTTACAGATTCGTATGGCGCTGTCGGGTCTGACCAGTACAGGTATGACCGCACAGACATCTTCACCGACTCAGGGATGTCCTTGTCTCCGAAGAAATCCGAAGGCGTGAAGTAGCCGTAGGTGGTTGCCTCTCCAAATCTATCAATTTCTACCCACAGCGGCTCTTGAAACCGCTCGTTCGTGTCGGGCCACTTGTCGTTGTCGAGGTCGATGAACCAATAAACCTGCACGAATCCCAGCAAAGGAGTCGCTCCCTCTGTGGTCGCGGAAAACACCGACAACTCATCGTCTTTGATAGTCGAAGGACCGGCCAATGACTGAGTGGCTGTACCCTCACAGGCCAATGCTGCCACAAGTGCCGTCGCGCTCAGCAATCCAATAATTAGTCGTTTCATCGGGTAGCCCCCTTGAAGGTGGATGGTGAACTCTGGACAAAGCCAACATCGTGGCCTCAAGAGGGCGCGAGGCCACCCACCAATGCCATGATGCTGAACTGTCCAGAGTTCGATGGGGACTATACCACAGATATCTATTCCTATGCGACTCGCCCTCTTTTTGACACCACACGAGCAAGTAAGGTCTAATGTGGACAACGACTTGCGAGAATAGGACTGAATTGACGAACGGAATCGTATAGAACGAGAAAGGGGTCCCACGCTAACGAAGAACCCCACAACCCCCCAAAAGAGGGAAGACCAAACATCTTCATCTTGGGGGTTGTGGAACGATTCTTCAAGCATGGTGACTCCTGCCGAAGGAGAACCCATGGCTGAACTAATGCTGGTAGCAATATGCTTCGTGGCCCTGCTGTCGTCTCCGATCATTGGGGCATGGATTGCCTCGCGGGGGGACTGATAGTAAATCACCGCTAGAAACCCCTTCGCCGTCTAAAGTCGCCGCGAGCTGTGAAGGCCCGCGCTTTCGGACGCGCCAAGTCCTCCCACTCGTTGAACGGCGGGAACACAAGCGCGGCCTCTGCTGGAGTCTTGCCCTTTAGTCCCTCGTGCGGTCGAAATACGTTAAAGTTCAATACCCATCCGTCGAGGAACCGCTGGCCAGACTCACGGCTCTGTAGGCCGCGCATCACTTTCGACCTCTCACGGAACGAACCTTGAAGCCTCTCACTCATGTTGTTGTTCAGTTCCGCGTGCAGGCCCTCTGACACAATGTGCTTTACCTCGCCGCCGAACGCATGGTCAATGGCTGGAGCATATGATGGTAGGCCGTCGGTCTTGATGCGCTTCGGAATAGTCGCAGAGTTGAGCTTTGCCCGTCGCATCACTTCGAACGCCGCTGTCTCGTCGCGTTTGGGAGACAGATAACTGGCTAAGATGTACCTCGTCCGAGAGTCCATCACGTTCCAATTCCAGTATTTCCGACCACCGACATCGAGCGTCATCTCATCAGCTACCCACTCGTTGCCCGTATGTGCAGGGTATTCCCGCATCGTCTTCGTCGCCTTGTCTGTGTACCTTCGCACCCATTCATAGATTGAGCGCTTCGACGGTTCGGGGCGGTCAAACATCTCGGCTATGTTCTCGGCAATGCGCTTGTAGGAAAGGCCGTCGTAGTACATATTGACGGCGGCTCCGATCTGCTTCGCTCGTCCATCTAGTGTCTCGTCGCTCCTGAAGAATCGGCGCGAGCACTGATTGCAACCGAAGGTCTGCTTGTCACCGTGCATCCCTCGTTTGATCACTTCGCGTCCGCCGCATCGAGGGCACCGAACGCTGATTGTCTGTGTGAACTCAGCCATGCCTATTCTTCTGTTTCTTTTGTCGTCGTTTTCTTCGTAGCGGCCTCTTGAACCAATGAAACGGTGGCGTCTTCGTCTTCATAGGTAGTGGCTTCAGAGTAGGCTGTGCTTCGTTGGTAGGCGGTAGGTCTTTCTTGAAGTGGTCCCATACGCCCCACACCATCACGGCGAAGCTGATGAGTAGCAGTATGCTCCATATCAAGGCTGCGATGTCAGGAAACATGGTATGTTTCTCCACCCACGCACCCGCCTTCTCGGCGTCTTCGAACTTCCCAATGATGTCGAACAGATAGTTCGTCACATGCAGAGCTACGAGTAGGGTGATGACCACTCGTGGGGAGATTCTTATAGTTGGTGTTGGTAGTCGGTTCATTCATAGTATTGTATCTTTCCAAGATACTTCCGTCTACTTACACGCGCGCGTTGGAAATTGCACGCCGACCAAGTAAACGGAACCCCCGCTCGCACACCATTGACAGCGAGGAGTGAATATGCTTCCATGCTAACGCAATTACGCCACACCATATTGCATCTCCACGACAGAGGGGAAGGACGCAGATGCGAGAGCAAGAAACGTCGGTAGATGTCGAGGAAGAGCTGAGAGTCGCCGTAAAGGCCCGGCAGGAACTGGGTAAGGATCACGAGGACGAGGTTATCGAGTCGTTCCTTGCCCGCGTGCAGGGCACTATCGACGCCCGCGTGGAAGCGAGGGTGAATGAGGCCCTGCGGGACCTTCCGGAGGCCCCCCGCTTTGCCAGCCCGTCAATTGGGCGGATTGCTGTCGTACTCGGTTTCATTACGGCCATCTTCATGTTTACGATCCCCATGGCGGACTTGGCTGGAGGACTGGTGGCTATAGTCGCCCTTGTTGCCAGTATCGGGTTTGCCGGCGCTATCCTGATACTCCCGAGCCGGAAAGCCCGCCCTGAGCTTGCCCCCGGCAAGGGTGAACGTGACAAGAACAAATTGCGGTGAGGAAGGCTTGCAATCGCGTACAGGACGAAGGGCGTTGAGGGCTTTGATCCACTGGTCTCTTGTCGACATTGCTGTCCGGTTGACCCGTTTTGGAGTTGAGTGTTAGCATGGCCGAAACGGTGGACGACGAAGAGGACAGACGAAAGACCATATCCGCGCAGAGCGCCCGGCGCAATGTTTTGATTGCGCGTCGGGCGTTTGTGGTTTCTTAGGGCGATGTCAACGAAGGCCGCAGTCATTCTCGCCGCCGGCAAGGGCGTCCGCATGAGGTCCTCACTCTCCAAGGTCCTTCACAAGATCTGCGGGAAGGAGTTGGTGCGGCACGTCGTGGACGCCGCAAAGGGGGCGGGATATGACCGAGTCGTGGTCATCGTCTCTCCCTCCAACGAGAGTCCCGTTCGCGACCTTCTAGGCGACACCGTCGAGTACGCTGTCCAGTGCGAAATGCTGGGGACGGGACACGCGGCATTGCAGGCCAAAGACCTCCTCTCAGACGTCGAAACCGTGGCCGTGCTGAGCGGCGATGTCCCACTCATTCGCCCGCAGACTCTCAGCGGCCTGCTCGAACTTCACGAAGCGAAGGATGCTCTTGCCACGCTTCTGACGGCCCGGTGTGATATCCCCGGCCTGGCGAAGGTGGTTCGCAACTCCGATGGCGCGATCACCGAAATCGTCGAAGAGCGGGACGCGGACGAGTCGACCAGGGCAATCGGCGAGGTCAACGTCGGCTCCTACTGCTTCGAGGGGCCGTGGCTCTGGGACGCGCTGGAGAGGGTTGAGCCTTCGGATGGAGGCGAATACTATCTCCCCGCCGTCGTCGCCATGGCCGTGCAGCAGGGAAGCCCACCGGAGTCCGTCGAGGTCTCCGACCCCTCTGAGGCCCTCGGCATCAACGACCGAGTCCAGCTTTCGGAGGCCGAGTCTATCCTGCGAGAAAGAATCCGGCTCCACTGGATGAAGAACGGCGTGACCATGCCGGACCCCTCGTCGGTCTACATCGACGCCGACGTAAGGCTCGGACAGGACACGACCGTGCTGCCGAATACTCATATAAACGGCGCATCGAACGTCGGCGAACGGTGTGTAATCGGGCCGAACTCCATTATCGACACCGCCCGAATTGGCAGTGACTGCCTCGTCCGGTCGTCCGTCGTCGAGGGGTCAGAGCTTGAGGCCCGTGTGAACGTCGGGCCGTTCGCCCACGTACGTCCAGGCTCCCACATAGCCGAGGGTGTCGTGCTCGGCAACTTCGCCGAGGTGAACCGCAGCACTGTGGGGCGTAACTCGAAGGCGGCCCACTTCACCTACCTTGGTGACGCCCAGGTAGGTGAAGACGTTAACATTGGAGCAGGCACCGTCACAGTCAACTACGACGGCGAGAGCAAGCTGCCCACCCGCATCGGTGACGGTGCCTTCATCGGATGCGATACCATGTTAGTAGCACCCGTAGAGATCGGCGCGGGAGCCCAGACAGGCGCGGGAGCCGTCGTTACGAAAGACGTGCCGCCAGACGAGCTGGCTGTCGGCGTCCCCGCCAGAGTGAACCCGAAAAATAAACGCAAGAGCGATGGAGGAGGAGACTCTTCATAGGGCGAGGAGTCGAAAGCCTTGGACCCTGACAGTAGCAGCTTAATACCGCTCATTTTCGTGGCGATCTCTCTGGCCGCCTACGCTCTCGCAGTGCGCGCCGAGGTCGGCCTTGCGGAGGCTGAGCGCATCGAACGACTCCAGCAGGCCGTCGCCCCTCGCTCACCTCGCTCACCGTTGCTTCGAATGCTGGACCGCCTTCCTACGGAGGCAGCGCTCGTTCTCTCCGTCATCAAGTACGTCGCCGTATCTGCCGCCGTCGTGTCGAGCGCGTCGTTCGCCATCCTCCTCTGGAACGGCAACTGGTTCGCGGTCACGGTTGTGGCCCTAGTCGGCATCGCGCTCGTTGGCATCTTGAATCTTGCCCTCAACCGCATGGGCGCGGACACTAACGGCAACGGAGGAACCGGAGCGGCTTCACAAGCGGACGCGTTGGCCTCCGACCTCAACTTGACGGTCGACAACGAGGGTGAGCCTCTCGAAGAGTTCGAGGTGCGCATGATCCGCGGCGTCGTGGAGTTGGACACGACCATCGCCCGCGAGATCATGGTGCCGCGCGTCGACGTTGAGGCTGTCGAGATAGGCACGCCGATTTCGGATGTCGTCGACCGCATGATCGAGTCGGGACACAGCCGCCTCCCCGTCTATCGCGAAAGCCTCGACAATGTCGAAGGTCTGGTCTACGCCAGAGACCTCCTCAAGATTCTCAATGACCCTGTCGATGACTCCACCATGCTGACGAAGGAGATGCTACGGGAGCCCCTCTTCATCCCTGAGACGAAGACCCTTGAAGAGCTGCTTACCGAGTTCCAGCAGACGCGGGTCCATATCGCCATCGTCATCGACGAATACGGCGGGGCAGAGGGCATTGTCACTATCGAGGACCTCCTCGAGGAGATCGTCGGGGAGATCCAGGACGAGTTCGACTACGGCGAGCCGGAGATCGAGCGAGTCGCGGACAACGAGTACATCATGGATGCCCGCGCAAGCCTGGACGACCTCTACGACCGCCTCGACGTGTTTGTAGAGGCCGACGGCTTCGATACGGTCGGCGGGCTGGTCTACCAGCGTCTCGGCAAGATACCCACCATCGGCGAGAAGGTGACCCACGACGGCCTGACCATCGAGGTCGTATCAACCGTGGGACGCCGGCTTAAGATGCTGAAGGTTACGGCTGTGAGGGACTCCTCCGAGACGGCGGAACAAGGTTAGAACTTCCGAATCCGCATAGAAGGGTGTTCGAAGGGGCTCCGTTTACCCTGAGCCTGTCGAAGGGTCGGGGTATCGTTCATGGTTCGACAAGCTCACCACGAACGGGCCCGATAGACTCATTCGGCAGACTCATCGACTACCACCCCCACCGACTCGCCCGCCTCGACGATCATCTGCCACACCTTGTCGGGGACCGGTATCCCTTCTACTGAGCGCTGTGCTTGGGCCTTTGATTCAGGGTCGCCGGGCGCCATGACTTGTTCGAACCCAGGCGCGGGCGGAATGCCTCTTACCTCGCGGACAATCTCGTCGGCGCGCCGCTTGAAGTCGGCCTCCGGGCGGAAGACGTCGGCGCGAATGGCGATGATCGAGACGCCCTGGCGTATCATCGCGGGCGTGCCCATGCCCTCGTCCTCCACGGCGTCCGAGCCGACCAGCACCTGCCCGAGGAACTCGACCGCCATCATCAGCGCGAATCCCTTGTGCCCTCCGAACGGGAGGAGGTAGCCGCCCTCCTGCACGGCAGTGGGGTTGGTGGTAGGGTAGCCGTCCTTGTCGATCACGGTGCCGGGGGGCAGTTCCTCGTTCCGCATCTTGTAGAGGTTCATCTTGGAGTTCGCCATCGCCGTGGTGGCGTAATCGAAGACCATTCCGGGCTCCTCGCCGCCGGGGAAGCCTATCGCTATTGGGTTCGAGCTGAGCAGCCCCTTGCTCCCGCCGTAGGGCGCAGCCACCTTGCTCCCAAGGAGAGAGTATCCCGCGCCACAGACGATAGCTACCACACCCTCGGCAGCAGCTATCTCCGCATACTCGCCGAGTCGCCCGATGTGCTCCGAGCGGACCAGCCCGACGACGGCAACGTCATTCTCCTTGGCCTTCCGCACGGCAACGTCGGTGGCGAACTTCGCGGCGACGTGGCCGAACGTCCGGTTGCCGTCCACCAACGCCGTATTCGGCGTCTCACGCACGATGCAGGGGCTGGCGGTGGCGTCGAGTTTGCCGTCCTGCACGGCCTTGACGTAGCCCGCGAGGTGGAACACGCCGTGCGTGTCCACGCCGCGCAGGTTGGACTTCACCAGGGCATCGGCCATTCTGGTGGCGTTCTCCGCGCTCGCCCCGGCCGCACCGAGGACTCGCCTGACCACGTCGTGAAGATCGCGTTCGGATATCGTTGGCATATCAACCTCCTGGGGTGTGCATGGTCATTACTTTCGGGAATTGGTTGATGAGGGAAGGCAGTGAGACGGTCTGAGAATATGAGACGATTTGAGAATCCTTCGGACCCCCTCATTTTCCTTGCATTCTCAATTCGTCTCACTCCGATTCCTCCTCCAAACGGGTTGTTTTGAAGCTGTTTCCACGCCGCGCACACCGTAGACTTTCGGGTCATGAGACGGTTTGAGAAAAATCCGAGATGTTAGAATTTTTTCCGATGTTATTCTCAAACCGTCTCACACCGTTGCCCTAGTCGGGGCGCACCAGCGGTAGACCGTTCCCGCGACGGACTCATCGTAGGCCATGCGTTCTTGTGCGTCAAATTGGGCGGGTTCGTTTCACGGTATCCTGCCCGCGTGAGGACTGATAGGGCCACGCAATGCAGTTTGCAGCGATATGGTGGGCCAACGTGTCCGATATTGCGAACTTTTCGCTGGGAGGTGTCACTGTAGGGAATCAGTCCGGCTCCTCCCAGTATACCCGCTGCGAGCCTTCGGCCTCGTCAGGTCACCAAGTTACTCGTCGATGACGAGGAATTGCCTCATCATGCCCAGATCCTCATGATCGAGAATGTGACAGTGGTACATGTACGGAGTGTCGTTGTCTGCATAGGAGTTGAAGCGGGACGCAATAACGACCTCGCGGCCGGGGTCTACGAATATTGAGTCTTCCCAGCCGGCTTCCTCCGGCTGAGGAGGTTCCCCGTTGATTGACAGTACCTGAAACTGGGTCTGGTGAACGTGAAACACATGCCTGCCGGTCTCGGCAGTTATGGTCCAACGCTCTGTATCGCCAAGACGCACCGTTTCGTCAATCCGGTTCATGTCCATCAGCACGCCGTTGATTCCCCAGCCGTCGCCTATCTTGTCGAAATGGAAAGTCCGGTCGACTGTTATCTCCGACTCAGAGATTCGGTCTATCGTCGCGAGCTTGTCAGGAAGCGGCCCCGCACTCGATACTGATCCGTTCGGTCGGAGCTCAAGCACGCGGCCGAACGTGTCGTCGACCAGAGCGGCGGAGGACTCGCCGACATCGATTATGATCTCGGCCCGGTCGCCCGGAGCAATCATGGTCTCGTCAAGCACGACAGGACTAGCCAGGTAACCGCCATCGGAGGCGATTTTGATCATCTCAGCGCCCTCGACGCCGAGATTGTACGTTCGGGCTTGGCTGGCATTGAGCAGCCGGAGCCGGACCAGCCCCCTGGGCACCTCGACAAACGGGTTGATGGTGCCGTTCACCGTCAGCGTCCGGTCTTGGTTTCCCCTACCGCCTGCGTCAATGGCGAAGTCCAGTTGGCTCTCTTCGGTGAAGTCCCGGTCCTGGATGATGACCGGAATATCGTCAACGCCGTAGGTTGCAGGTAGTGTTGCGGCAGCAGGGTTGTCGTCTTCGATTATTATCATACCGGCAGCGCCGCGGTAGATATGCTCGGCTGTGGACCCATGGTAATGCGGGTGATACCAGAGGGTGGCTGCTGGCTGGATCACGTCGAAATCAGCCACCCAGGTTGTGCCGGGTTCGATAAGACTGTGGGGCCCGCCGTCGTCCTCAGCCGGGACGTCGGCGCCGTGCCAGTGCGTTGTTGTGATCTGATCCAACTCATTGGTGACGCTGATAACCACCGAGTCTCCTGTCTTGAGACGAAGCGTGGGGCCGAGCACAGACATGCCGTTATAGGAATAGGTGTCGGTCAAGGTTGTCTGCTGATAGTCGTGGCGTGATGTTCCAATTTTGAGGTCATAATACGCAACACCCGCCATATCGACCGTCGGCTCGAGCAACTCCGGGATCGAAAGCGGCACATCCGCCGGTGTATCCATCGCCACTTGGTTAACTGTTTCGCCACACCCGACCAAGTAGGCGACCGCTGAGACCACCCAGAAAATGAGGCCCACTCTAACTACGACACGACGACGGATGTCGGTGAGTGACTCGCAAGCCACGTGCCGCTGGTCGGCTGTCCTTACGCCGAGCGCGAATCGTCGCCGCAACGGACCATTCAGACCAAACAAATTCTCTTGGTGCCTCGTTCTTCCTCTATCTGGGTGGTCCACTTCTGAGAGCCGCGAGCCATGAAGATGTCCCACGCTGTGCGGGAATAGTGGCTGGTGTCAGGCCTTCGCCGGAATGACGGCCGGGGATGTCGCGGTCCCATTCATCGAAATAATCATGTCGTCTGGTATCGACAACACCAACAATAAACTTGAACATGCAGAAATAGCTGTGATCACTAAACTACTAGCACATGGTATCGCGCACTAATCCGTCATTCCGGCGGAGGCGGAAATCCAGAGACGGCAACACCATATAGCTAGCTACCGTCAATCCAGTCTGATAAGCCCGCTGTCAGTGCTACAAGAACAGCGGCGCGAATACGAGGGCGACGATGGACATGAGCTTGATGAGGCTGTTCCGCGCCGGGCCGGAGGTGTCCTTGAACGGGTCGCCGACGGTGTCGCCGACTACGACGGCCTCATGCTGTTTGGTGCCCTTGCCGCCGTGTGCGCCAGCTTCGACGTACTTCTTGGCGTTGTCCCACGCGCCGCCCGCGTTGGCCATCATGATGGCGAGCAGGAAGCCGGTGGCAATCGCGCCGATCAGGAGTCCGCCGAGCGCCTCTGCGCCGAGAATGGCGCCGACGGCGACGGGGGCGATGATGGCGATGAGTCCGGGCAGGACCATCTCGCGCATTGCGCCTCGCGTACTGATGTCGACTGCGCGCGCGTAGTCGGCCTCGGCCTCGCCCTCCATCAACCCGGTGATCTCACGGAACTGACGCCGCACCTCCTGCACCATCGCGCCTGCGGCCCGCCCGACCGCCTGCATGGTCAGGGCGGCGAACAGGAAGGGCATGAGGCTACCGAGCAGGACACCCATGAGCACCTTCACGTCCGTGAGGTTGAACACGCTCACGTCTGTGACTTCCGAGTAGGCCGCCATCAGCGCGAGTGCGGTCAGCACGGCAGATCCGATGGCGAATCCCTTACCCGTGGCTGCGGTCGTGTTGCCGAGCGAGTCGAGAGCGTCCGTCCGCTCGCGGACCTCGGGGTCGAGGCCAGCCTGCTCGGCGATGCCGCCCGCGTTGTCGGCCACGGGGCCGTAGGCGTCCGTGGCGAGAGTGATGCCGAGAGTGGAGAGCATCCCAACCGCAGCCAGCGCGACGCCGTAGGTTCCGGCTAGGTCGTTGGTCAGCCACATGGCGATGACCACGACGATTCCCGGCACGAGTGTGCTGAGCATCCCCAGTCCGAGACCGCCGATGATGACCGTCGCCGGGCCGGTTTCCGACTGCGCGGCCAGGTCCTTCGTGAACCGGTACTCGTAGGATGTCGCGACCTCCGACGCCGTCCCGATGACCTGTCCGGCGACTAGGCCGATGAGTATCACCCAGAACAACTGGAAGGGTAGGTCAAGTAAGGGGATAAGGATGCCGGCCGCGATGAGCACCAGCACGCCTGAGGAGAATATGCCTGTGCGAAGCGACCAGAGGAGACGGCCCATGTGAGCGCCCTCAGGGGCCCGTACGAGGAACGTTCCGATGATTGACGCGATGATGCCCACGGACGCCACGAGAATCGGGAGCATGAACAGCTCGTGGTCGAAGTTCTTAGCGGTGTCGGCCAGGTCCGCGTTCAGAGTAATCAGGCCCTTGTCGGCCAGCAGCGCCCCGCCCGTTGCCGCCAGCGCGAGCGTCGCGATGATCGAGCCGACGTACGATTCGAAGAGGTCCGCGCCCATGCCGGCAACGTCCCCCACGTTGTCGCCCACGTTGTCGGCGATGGTGGCGGGGTTGCGAGGGTCGTCCTCCGGGATGCCCGCCTCGACCTTGCCGACGAGGTCTGCGCCCACGTCCGCCGCCTTGGTGTAGATACCGCCGCCCACCCTGGCAAACAGGGCGATGGACGAGGCTCCCATGCCGAATCCGGCGACGATCTGGATGTCCTTGAATATCCAATACAGGATTGCCACACCGAGCAGTCCGATGCCGACTACCGTCAGCCCCATGACCGCGCCGCTGTTGAAGGCCAGCCGAAGAGCGGGATTGAGACCGGTCTGGGCCTTGACCGTCGTGCGCGTGTTGGCGCGGACGGCTATGCTCATGCCGATGTACCCTGCCAGCGCGGAGCCGACGGCCCCGATAAGGTAGGCGATGGCAGTCGATGGGACGCCGTCCGAGCTTTCACCGACCTTGCCGAGAATGTCGTAGTCGATGAACAGGGCGAGAATGATAACGACCACGATCACGAAGACTGCGAGAACGCCGTACTCGCGCTTGAGGAAGGCGGCGGCGCCCTGCCGAATGGCGTTGCCGATGAAGCGCACCCGCTCGTTGCCCTCGTCCTGCCGCAGGATGCTTGCGGTCAGGTACACGGCGAACAGCAGCCCGATGACGGCCGCGCCAATTGCGACGAAGATGATTTCCTGCATCATGTCCCCCATGAAAAAGCCTCCCCTGCGACGGGAAGACTTCGCGTACTTTGCCTACGTTTGGAAGCGCCGTAAAAGTACCATAGGCGTGAACGGCATTCAAGGTATGTGTGCCAGTGCGGCCTATCGCACCGCGCGCGAGTACCACCCGCTCCAGAACGCCTTTCGACGGCGGAACAGAGCGATGAAGAGGGGGTTTGTCCAAAGCAGAATCTTCCAGATAGGCCACTTGTCGAAACGGCGGCTTGAGGCCTGGACGCGAGGGCTCTCGATGAATCTCGTGGAGCGGCCTGTACGGCTAGCCAGCTTCTTGAGTGCCCAGAAGAAGTCGGCGTCCTCGCCGATCCATGTCTGCTCATCGTAGCCTCCGACCTCATCGAAGACGGACTTGCGGCAGAACTGCGTCGCGCCTTGGGCCATCCCCGTGAGGCGCGAGAGGAGCCGCCAAGCGCCGAGATAGGCCCTGATGAACCGGCGTTTTGGCCGGCACTCGACGTCCACGGCGCCGCCGACGCAGGCCGGGTCGCTCATTGCCGTGTGAATCTCCGCGAGGAGTGTTGATGGCAGGATCACGTCTGCATCGACGAAGACGAGCACGTCGCCATCGGCATGGCCCGCCCCGGCGTTTCGTGCTCGTGCAATGCCCTGTACCGGCTCGTGGATCACCGTCGCGCCCTTGCTCCGGGCGACGGCGGCCGTTTCGTCCTCGCTGTTGTTGTCGACGACAATGATGTCGCTCTCGGCGTCCGAGTCAGAACGCAGATGTGCCGCTGCAGTTTTGATGGAGTCCAGTGTCGAGGGGAGGTAGGCCTCTTCGTTGAAGGCGGGGATGATGATAGTGAGCTTCAAGGGAGCGAGAATTCCGGATACTAGTCAAAGCGATCCCGCGCCTCGGTGAGGCGCTGTTCCAGCCGCCGCTGACGGAGGGCGACGGTGAGGTCGCCGCGGGTGCGTTCGAGGATGCCGCGCACCATGTCGGTGCTCCGGCGGAGGCCCCGCGTCACCGCGTCGGGGTAGTCCATGGTGACGAGGACGGTGTATATCTCGTCCATGACGTCGAGCAGCTCCTCGCAGCGCGAGAAGTCGTCCGTTCGGAGGGCGTCCAGAATGAAGCGGCGCAGTTCGCCGACGGTATCTGCGAGACCCCCAAGGTACGGCGCGGACCCAATGCCAAGCTCGTCGGCGGTTGGCATTGGGCGGCTCTCGATGAGTGCAAGGGTGACGGCGGCCTCCGTGTACTCCTTCAGGGCGTCCTCGATGTAGCCGCCGTAGTACACGCGGGGCTGCTGATCTCGGAGTGCGATGGCCTGGCCCGAAAGATCCGCCACCGTGTTGAGGAGTTCCTTTGCCTGTTCGTACTCACCCCGGTGGGTGGCGCGGATCGAGTTGGCCGAGTTGCGGACGATCTCCCGCGAGAGGCGGAGTCCTTGCTCGCGGGCGGCGTGGGTGGTCGCGAACTCCTGCGAGGCGGAGTCCGCTATTGCGTGAAGCTCATTCTTTCGGTCAGGTGTTGTACTCAGGGTCAGCTCCTTGCGGTTTCGATTGCGTCGACCAAGCGACGTGCGGCGGCTTCCGGGTCGTCTGCCATTGTAACCGCACTAATGACGGCCACGCAGTCGGCTCCGGCCTTCATGACGCTCGCGACGTTGGTCTCGTTGATTCCTCCGATGGCGACGAGCGACAGATCCGTGAGGTCGCGAGCGCGCCTGATGCCGCCGAGTCCGATGGCCTGGCGCGCGCCCTTGCCGACGGTGGTGGTCGGGAACACCGCGCCCACCGCGACATAGTCCACGCCCATAGACACCGACTCCACGACCTCCGCGTCCGAATTGTTGGAGCGACCGATCAGCTTGCCCGGGGCGAGGATACGGCGCGCAACGTCCACGGGGTGGTCAGACTGTCCGAGGTGAACGCCGTCGGCATCACACGCGAATCCGAGCGCGATGTCGTCGTTCACGAAGAACAGGGCATCGTGATCACGACAGAGCTTTAGCAGCTTCATCGCGACTGGGAGCACGTCGCCTCGGTCGCCTGTCTTGTCTCTGAGCTGCAGGACACGCGCCCCGCCCCTCAAAGCCGCCTCCGCGACCTCCACGACGGGCCGATCTCTCGTGGCGTCGGGCCCCACGATGACGTAGAGACCGGAGATGGTGGGTAGGGTTTCGGCTCGATGCAAATCAGTAATCCTAGATCATCGCCGCGTAGAAGGTGTTTTGGATGGGTACGCGCCTGATGTCGGAGTAGTCGATGTAGGTGCCCGTCTCGCGGCCGTCGCTAGTCACGGGGGTTGGGCGGCGCAGGACGAACTCGGCCACGTCGTCGGTGTTGTAGCAGACGTACGCGAACTGGAGCTTTCGTATCTCCGACTCCTCATCGCCCTGGAAGTCGGGGTAGATGAGGGGGCCGGTATCGACCTGCATCCTGCCACGTTCGATCTGGACGTTCATCGTTTTGACGGGGTACTCGACGGTGGCTCGGGTCTTGCCGTCGTCGCTCCACACCTCCGTGCGGGCTATGATCGGCAGGTAGTCCTGGGTGGCCTCCACGACCTGCCGGTCGTTCTCCAGCTTTTCGACCTTCGGGTAGTGGCGGACGACGGTCTTGATCTCCTTGAACCGCCCCTCGATGGGTTGAGCTACGCGCCAGTCTCCGCCGAACTCGTTGACGTCGCCCGCCCTGATGTGTCCCGCCATCCACTCGGTATCGGAGTAGATGCCTGCGAACTCGTAGTTGGGCTCCTGCCAGAGGACGTCGGAGCGATACATCCACTCCGTCCGGCACGGCGAGAGCATGTTGTACTCGCGCACGTCGCCCGACTCGTCGGTGATCCAGCAGCGCGAGTCGAGGAGGATGCGGACGGTGTTCGCCCACGGCATGTGGCCCGGCACGCGAGTGTCGTCCTTGACGACGTTGCCCGTCCAAGTGACGTACGAGTTTCCATAGTCGGTGATCTTCATGTAAGTGTACCTCTGGGTTTGATTTCGATGTCAGTACGGCAGGCCGAGCGAGGTCGTGAGGAACTCCATGTAGGGCGAGGCTTGGCGGCACACGTCGGCGAAGTCGTCGAGGAATCCCGGCGAGACGGCATCGCCCTCGTCGAACTCGACGGAAGCGATATGGTCCTTGCGCTTGAGGTCTTCGATGTATTCGTGGTCCAGGTCGAAGCCCTTGGGTGGGCGCTTGAGCGACTCGCCACCGATGGAGAACTCGCTCAGGAAGTCGGGGGCCTTCGCGGCGCGCTCCCACTTGCCGGGGTTGGAGGCAATGGCGTTTCGTATCTTGGCGAGCGACGGGGAGTCGGGGTGCCAGATGCCGACGCCCGCGAAGACCTCGCCGGGGGCGAGGTGCAGGTAGAATCCCGGCGCGTGAGCCGACTTGCCGGCCTCGTGGCGGAAGTGCGCCGCCGCCTGCGTCTTGTACGGACTCTTGTCCTTCGAGAAACGCACGTCCCGGTAGATGCGGAACATGGACCCGCCGTTGGACCGCGCGTCAGCGATGAAGCGTGTGCTGACGGAGTGGAGACTCGGCTCGAAGTCCTGGATGAACTGCAGGATCGGCTCCTTGACGTGCCGTTCATACCGGCCCTTGTTGGCCTGGAACCACTCACGGTTGTTGTTCGTCCGCAGTTCGAGCAGGAACTGGAATAGCTCAGGGGTGAAGTGCGCCTGTGTCAATGCTTGCCTCTATGTCGACGGGATGGTGTGACGTAGTTCTATCAGGTTGGGAAGTGCGCTTCAACGTGCGGGGCGTGAGGAGCAGCCCGCTGGGAGTGACGACTACCGGATAAATTACACA
>JAPPDQ010000074.1 GCA_028875495.1 Chloroflexota bacterium | reverse complement strand
GGTTGATGAGGCTACGTGCCTGTGTCGTTGCGCCCAGCTCTCGTCTCAGGTGGCACGCCTCGTGGTAGGTGACGCGCGTCGGTTTGTCTGACGGGACTGTTTCGGGCGGGTCTTCGACGCGGAGGACGTCTACGAGAAATTCCGAAAGCTCGAACACGCGGCTTCCGACGTCGGCCGCTTTCTCAAGCAGGGCAGGGTCGTCGTGGAAGAGTTCCTTGTAGAAGACGCGGACCATGCTCGCGCACGAGCCGGAGGGCATCACGACGTGGTCGACTCCCTCATACATATCGAGGAAACGCTCTGCCAAGGGGCGCGCCTCCTTCCAGTAGCCGGTATTGAAGGCGGGCTGGCCGCAGCACGTCTGGTCGGTATCGAAGTCTACGTCGACGCCTTGACGTCGCAGGACGCGAACAGCGCTCTCTCCGACCTCGGGATAGAACTGATCGACGACGCAGGTGACGAAAAGGGAGACGTTCTTGGGAGCAGGCTGACTCACGGGGATACTTGCCTCATTGGCGGCATGCCCCGCTAAACGAGGTCTTTTATATAGAATCCCAGAATCCAGGCGAGCATGAAGACGGGGCCCGAAGCGACCAGGTTGCCTTCGGTGCTTTCCCTGGCGTCGCGGTGCAGGGCGAGATAGACGATATAGACGGCGAGCCCCGCCACCACGAGCCATGAAGACAAGGTCGTGACGCCGAGGGCGAACCCGATGACGACGCCCGCGATGGCCCAAGGCAGCGGAGAGTCAATAATGCGTAGAATCAAGGTTGGAGTCCTTTCAACGCCAAAGGATACTCTTCTCTTTTGGTGGCCGCAATCCTCCGTGATTCCTTAGAGGGTGTCCAATGAGTCGCCGGATCCGTTCGTGGTGAGCTTGTCGAACCATGGACGACCCTTCGACAGGCTTTCAAGTAACTGCTCAAAGCAGGAATAAGATTCACCGCAGAGAACACAGAGAGCGCAGAGGGAGGAAAGGGGTCGTCCTCACGGCGGTTAGTGACACTCTTGTACGACCCCGAGAGCGGGGCGTAACGCTACTCAGGGTGAACGGCATTGTTGGACACCCTCTTACGAATCGCCCGACGGGCTTTGGTGTTCGACCTCGTAGAGGAGGATGGCGGCGGCGGACGCGACGTTCAACGAGGATACGGAGCCTTGCATGGGGATTCTCACCATGGCGTCGCAGACCTTGGCGTAGTTCATGCTCAGGCCGTGCGTCTCGTTGCCAAGCACGAGGGCGACAGGACGCTCGAACTTTTGCTTTCGGATATCGTGCGATCCGTGCGCTGAGGTGCCGACCAGCCGGAATGATGGGTAGCGCTGTCGGATGCCGTTCGCCCAGTTTCGCACCTCCCGGTGTGACGGAAGACGAACGACTGGTAGGGTGAAGAGTGAGTTCATGCTCGCTCGCACCGTTTGGGGATCGTACAGGTCGACGGCGTGGCCGGTGATGATGAGGCCGGCGGCGCCGAACGCCTCGCACGTTCGGATGATCGTTCCGAGGTTTCCATGATCCGAAGGACGGTCGAACACCAAGACCACAGAGTCCTCTTTGACGGGTATCCTTGAAAGGTCCTCCGGGGGCATCTCGATGAGTGCGATGAGCTCGGACGGCTTTTCCTGCTTCCTCGACCGGTGGAGGGAATCGAACAGTCGCGTTGGAAGCTCGAAGTGTCGACGAGCCGTCGAGCGGTCCAGCACCTTCCGCGCGAAGCTCGACAGCTCGATGTCGCCCGCATAGTACAGAGAGTCGATTTTCCATCCGAGAGCCACCGCCTGCCGGATGGTCGGAACGCCTTCGACGAGGAACTTACGGTGCTCCTGGCGTTTCGCGCGGCTGCGGCCGAGGGCCTCGGCGTGCTCAAACGCGTTGTTGTTCTGGGAGCGGAGCTTGATGACGTGTGGGGACATACCACGTTTAAGTATAGTACCGAGCGTCAAAGGAGTTGCAGATGCCCCAAGTAATATGAAGATGGTGCACTGCCTACTTTCCACGTACGGAGGGCGTGGTACCATGAACCCGATGGAGGAAAGGTCGTTACGGTATTGTCACATTTTGGTTAGCGTCCGGTAAG
>JAPPDQ010000265.1 GCA_028875495.1 Chloroflexota bacterium | reverse complement strand
CTTCGTCCGATATCACGTGGAGCCGCTCGTTCGGTATGACCAGCAGGGTATCGACGTGTTCTTGGAGCCTCTTGATGCCCTCCTCGGCAGTCCGCATCCGGCGGGTGCCTTCGAACATGAACGGCATGGTGACCACGCCGACCGTGAGTGCCCCCGTCTCCTTAATGATCTCGGAAATGACCGGCGCAGCTCCCGTGCCCGTGCCGCCGCCCATACCTGCGGCGATGAAGATCATGTCGGCCTCGCGGATGGCCTCATGGACCTCTTCCCTGCTCTCGCTGGCCGACTTGGCCCCGAGGTCGGGATTGCCACCGACGCCCTTGCCCTGCGTGAGCAGCTCGCCAATGGCGATGCGCACCGGCACGTCGGAGCGCAGGAGAGCCTGCGTATCCGTGTTGACGACCATATACTCGATGCCCGGGAGTCGCTCCCGGAACATCCTCGACACGGCGTTCGATCCGCCGCCGCCGACTCCGATGACCTTGATGTTGGCTCCGTTCTGAGGGTGATTGTTCACGACCATTAAGTCCTCCCTTTCTTAAATGTACTTAGAGAATCGCTACGACCTGAGGGCGCCAAACCGGCGCTTCAAATTTCCGATGAATCCGGTCGACTCCGCTGCGTGTTTGCCGTTATGCCCATTGCCGTTCCCGTTCCTTACTCCGAAGCCCGCCTCATCCGAGACGTGCTCCGTCAGTCCCCAGAGAAGAGTGCCGACCGCCGTGGCGTAGCCCGGGTCCCTCAATTCGGCAGGGATGGTCCCATGCACATCCGGGATCCCGTGGCGCACGTCGATGCCCACGCTCTTCTGCACGAGTTCCGCGAAACCGGGCATACTGGATGCCCCGCCGGTGAGGATGAGGACCGAGTCCTCGACATCCCCCATCCGTTCGGAGTCGAGCTTTACCTTGATCATCCGCGCGAGTTCCATAGCGCGCTCGCGCACCAGTTGACATATCTCGAGGCGGCTTACCTTTAGGTGCTTGTCCCGCCCGACGACCGGAACGAGGATCTGCTCGCCTGCCGAAGCCGGCTGGAATTCCGCGCTGCCGTGCTCCAGTTTGATCGCCTCCGCCGCCTCGAACGTCGTGCTGAACGATAGGGCGATGTCGTTGGTGAACTGGTACCCGCCCACCGGAATGACTCCGGTGTAGTAGATGCCGCTGCCCTTGAAGGCGACGATGTCCGTCGTGCCTCCGCCGATATCCACGATGACCGCGCCTCTTTGCCGTTCCTTTGCAGTGAGAACGGCCATACCGCTTGCTAGCGGTTCGAGGACGAGGCTATTTATCTTGACGCCTGACACTTCGATGACGTCGACCAGACGGTCTATGAACGTGTTGGCCCCCGTCACAAGATGCGCTTCCACCTGCATCTCCTTGCTGTGCATCCCGACGGGATGCCGGATGCCTGACTCACCGTCCAGCGTATAGCTGATGGAGTTGGCATGGATAACCGTCCGTCCCGGAACGTCGACGGACTCGCTCAGCTTTTTGGGCGCGCTCGCCACGTCGTCTGCGGTAACGATACCCTTCCTGTTCTCGACTTCCAGCCGTTCATGACGGTTCTCGAACCGAACGTGCGCTCCCGTGACGCCTACGAACGCGGACTCCACTTTGTGACCTGTCTTGTCCTCGACGGCCTTGATGGACACGCGCACGGCGCGCTCAGCAGCCGAAACGTCAGAGACGACTCCCTTACGCATCCCGGAGTTCTTGGCCGTGCTGTAGCCAAGAATTTGGACACCGTCCTCGCCGACCTTTCGGCCCACTATGGTGCAAACCTTCGTGGTACCTACGTCGATAGCTGCTACGATCTCGTCTGACACCATGTTGGTTTCTCCATTGTCGCTTCGGTTTGCCATTCCGCTTTTCGTTCTCTTTATCTCTCGTGTAACACTCTGACGACCGGCCGTCTCCTCCGGTCACAGCCGTTCAGCCACTCGCATCTTTGCACTCCGACTTCGAGGATTCGCCTCGATCTCCGAGGTTTCCGGCTTCATCACCCTCTTCGTGATGAGTCGCAGGGTAGGGGAGTGATTCTCGTCGACCGGTTTCGACTCCTCCCGTAGCAGGGTCTTG
>JAPPDQ010000261.1 GCA_028875495.1 Chloroflexota bacterium | reverse complement strand
GGGCTGAAGTTCGGGGCGACGAAAGCCTTTTCCTTGTACTCGCCGCCGGGGAGCAGGAGGATGGGAGTGTTGTCGGAAAAGGCCTGTGCCGCACCGGGGAAGGCGTTCTCGCTGCCGGGGCCCTGCTGCATGGAGAACACTCCTATGCGCTTGCCGTTGGTGATGCGGCTGAACCCGTCGGCGATTGCCATGCCGACGCGCTCCTGGCGACATATGATCGGGCGAATGCCCGCTTTTGCCGCAGCGTCGACCATGGCCTGCGCCGGGTATACGGCGAGGAACTCCGTCCCCTCGCGCCTGAGGATTTCGGCGATTGCGTCTGCACCCTGCATGTACGTTCACACTCCTATCGGTTGTTGTCTTTGGGGTGGAGGGACTCACCCTCACCCAGCCCTCTCCCACGACGGGAGAGGGGATTGTTGGATTCACACTAGCCCTCTCCTTTGAAGGGAAAGGGGATAAATCGGCGGAGGGGTTATTGAATTATCCCTCGCCTCGCATTTCCAGCTGGATTTGCTTGAGCTTTGCCCAGGTCATGCCGGGCTGTCTTGCGATCTTCATGTACGACTGCTCGCGTTCGCGAATCTCGCGCGCCTTTTCGAGGACTACCGCGGGGTCCATGTCTCCGGGAATGCGCGTGACGCCGTCCCGGTCGCAGATGAGAAGGTCATTCGGGTGGATGAGCAGACCGGCAACAACTACGGGAACGTCGGCACGAATGAGGTTGAAAACGCCGTGTCCGGGGACGAGTCCCTTGCCCCAGACGGGCAGGCCCACACCTTCGATGCCGGCCAGATCGCGTATCGACCCGTCTACGACGATGCCCGTGGCCCCAACCATCTTGTGGGTGGAGGCCATGCCGTCTCCCAGCACCGCGCCGCGTCCGGCCCTGGAGTCGATGTCCTTGATGACGCCGATGACGGGCGACGGCGTTTCATCCAACTTGTCGTAGTAGTCGTGCCAGTCGATCTTTGCAGAGTCGGGGTCGAGGGCCGTGACCTCGCAGGTGACGGCGTATCCGACCGCGCTTCCAAGATTTGGGAGATAGCAGTGCAGGGTCGGGTCGGTGTAGATGATGGGCACTCCTCCCTGGCCCTCCAACTCCGTTCCGCCCTGTGAGCCGCCCATGCTCTCGACCACTGCGTTGAATATAGTGGCGGAGTCGAACTCCTTGATGCCGTCGATGACCTCTTGCGATGTGGCCGTCATTCCAGTCTCCTAGCTTCTGCTTCGATGGGATTCATGCGCGGCGGCAATTATATACGTTTCGAGGCAAGCGACATACCCCTTGATCAAGGCACGACCGACCTATGTAGCAGGACGTGTTGGCGGTTGTGACGACCCACGGCCGGCGATAGTCTTCGCGCACTGCGTAACAGCCGGGAAGTTCGCTGGTGAGAGAACCGGAGTAGCCCTATCCCTGGAATGAGAAGAGGGGCACCGAAATTGGCGCCCCTCCGTCTCGAACTCCATCAATGATACATCGCGTCGTTAGCGGTCCCCTTAGTTGGCGCCGTTGTCGGTAGATTCGCCTCCGTTCTGGGAACCGTCCTCGGCTTCCGGCATGTCGGAGACGATGCCGGGCAGGTTCTTGAGGGTGCTGATCAGATCGACGCCGGTGAGGGACTGCACGAGGGCGGGAAGCTGCGCGATTGTGGATGACACGTCCTGGGTGACCTTGCTGGCCCCGGCTCCCGCTCCGTCGTCGCCGCCGTTGCTGATGACGACGATGCTGTCGGTCTTGGCAAGCGGCTGGGCCACGGCGTCGGCCACCTGCGGGAGCGACTCGAAGAGCTGTTGGATCATCGCGGCCTGACCGTATTCCTTCCACGCCTCGGCCTTCTTGTCCATGGCCTGGGCTTCCGCTAGACCCTGTGCCCGGATGGCTTCAGCCTCAGCCTCACCGCGCGCCTTGATGGCGGACGCGTCGGCCTCACCACGCAGCTTGATCGCCTCGGCCTCGGCCTCGGCTTCCGCTATGATACGGGAGCGTTCGCCTTCAGCCACCGTCTCGAGCTTGTACCGCTCGGCTTCGGCCTCGACCCTCTCACGTCGCCTGTTGCCCTCGGCGATCAGTTCCAAC
>JAPPDQ010000601.1 GCA_028875495.1 Chloroflexota bacterium | reverse complement strand
GCCTTGCCCTGAGAGTCCAGCAGAAGCTCCTCGGGATAGGAGTTAGCCTCCGGGTTGGTGACCAAGTCCTCGCCGACCTGCGTGTTGACGTAGTACTTGTCGTCCGAGAGTCGAACGGGGTCGTAGCTGACCGCCACGCCGTTAGCCAATTCATCCGAGAAATTGGGGTGTACTAGCACGCCCATCGCCGTCTGCAGGTGGTCTACCCGGTAGTAGTCGCGTTCGAGGAAGGCCCGGAAGTTCCACAGGCTCGCCCACACCGCTTTGATGGATTTGTCGATCCCGTCCTCGGCCGTCTCGTCGGGGTCCTGCGTCTTGGAGTCATACAGTCCGGCCCCGTTGAACGCGGGGAGGTCCTCGTTGTTGGTGCTCGACCGATAGCGCAGCGACTGCCCCTCGGGGTAGGTGGCGTGCATGGCCTCGAGCGCGTCGATGATCCACTCGGGGGTGGTGCCCTTCTTGATCTTCTTCCGCAGCGCCTTGAGCTGCTTTTCCTGCTCGTCGTAATCGGACTGGAAGTCATCGTCGGCCAACATCTCGTTCACATCGTCGTAAAACCCGTTGGCTTTCATGAACTCGTCATAGAAGTAGAACGGCACCGCGTAGCCCACAGGCACCGTCCCCTCCGGCAGCCCGAGCTTGCTGAGTTCCGCCATGTTGGCCGCCTTGACACCGAAGACATCCCAGTCGTCGAAGGTGACGTCAGCGAGCGATGTGATCGCCTGGACCGTCAGATCTCGAACGGGAGTCTGCGTCGCCGTTGGCCGCGCCGCCGCATGATGGTCGTCCACCTCCTTCTTGGTGGCCGCTCGGAGGGTGTAGCCCTCCTCCGCCGCCGCGAAATACACATGCTTGCCGATCAGAGCTTTGAGTTCTTTGTCTTTGAGGAAGTCGCGGATGAAGGCGTTGGGCACACCATTCTGGATGGCGCGCAGATTGACGTGCGACAGCGGCGTCTGCGGGATTGTGCTGATCGTCCCGGCAACGCGCGGCAAATCATTAGGCAGCGACTCGTAGATGGCGATGTCGGTGGGCCGGGGCTGGTCGCCGTCTTCCATGAGCCTCAGCCGGCCGTAGCCCTCCGCCTTGTTGAAGGCGATATAGTCCACATCGGGCATCAAGTCCTCGAAGAGCAGGACGTTGATCCTGGAAGCGTCATACTTGGCTTTCTCCGCCTCGTACTGAGCAATTCTTCTCGGGAGGTTCAAGATCTGGTAGTAGGCCAGACTATTGTGCTCTCGGACCACCGGCATCGCTGCAGCCAGAATGGCGTGGATGGTCTCGGTCCGCTCAAAAGATTCGTCGCCCCCCGCCCAGAAGTAATAGCGGTAGACACCGAGAGTTCCGTCGGGAGCGACAACGTTGGGCTCCCAAGCTATTGCGCCGTCGTGCCCGTTGTCGTACGGAATATTCATTTTGGTAATGAATCCATAGTGCCAAGGATGGCGAGCAGTGTTAATAAAGTATACGGACGGATTGTCGGTGTAGAGGTCTCTGATCCAGAACTTGACGACGTCGATTTGTTCGCCCTGAAGCCGAACGAAAGCGTTGGTGGACGTCAGTGCTTCGAAGTCCTCATGGGTTGCAATGGCGACCGCCCCGTCGCTGATATCCATCTTCGGTGCCCGATTGGTGGGGTTGTACGTGCCCAGATCATCGAGTTCGGTGATGTCGTCAACGCAGTCACCGTCAACGTCGGCGGGCTGCGCCACCTGGTATTTCTCGACCCGATACTTGTCCGCAGCCAGCGGCGGCAGATTGTCCGAGAGCGTGGTGGAACCGGCCTCCCCTCGCGTCACCGACACCGGAATCTCATAGGTCCCAGACCCGCTCCAGCGCGACAGCGTCACATAGAGAACGAAATAGTCAGCGGTGGTGGAAGTAACGACAATCGGAACGGCCGTGACAGGGACCGCGGTAGGGGTCGGCGCGACGTAATCCTCGTCGCAAGGGCCGGGCACCAACTCGGTAGCGTCGCCCGGGGTTTCGTCGCTGCTCGCCGCGGCGACACCCGTCAGCGGCGACGGCACGGCGAGGCCGGCAACCGCGAGCAACGGCGCCAGCAGTGCCGAGAACCCTCTCTTCTTCACGTTGTTGGATAGCTTTG
>JAPPDQ010000220.1:1374-2124 GCA_028875495.1 Chloroflexota bacterium | reverse complement strand
ACAGGTCGCGGCTACAGCTCCGTCCGCACCCACCTGAAGCACATGTTCGTCAAGCTCAGGGTCTCGCGACAGCTCGAGGTGGCACAGCTGGTGCTGGCTTTGTCCAGCCTGCCGGTACCCCGGGATCAGGACCCTCCGCCGCCAGGGTAACGCTCGGGCACACCACGCACGCGGGAGGGAGTCCGTCTTGCTCTCCCCCGCCGCGAATTCCTGGCGTGCTCAACCACGCCTGCGTGCGCGGAAGCAACGGATCCCGTGCACTGTACCGCGATCCCCAAGTTGGAAGCACCGCAGCGCTCGAACCTCGTCTCACATGCGCTTGGGCGGCACCCCATGGGAGCGGGTTGTGCATGTTGTGAAGCAACCGGGTTCCGCCCTCTTTGAAAAAGAAAGGAGGTCTTCTCCCCCAATTGGGGGACGCGCCAAAGTGTCAGGTGTCGTTATACAGGTGTCGCTATAGTGGCTTCATGGCTTCGTAGCGAGGCAGGGATCGTATCCCAAAGCGGTGGTCGCCAAGGACGAGCAAATGGAGCAAATCGATCTCTCGCCGCTTGAGTTTCACGGGGACTGGAACTACACGATCCGGCCCACGACGACCAGCCAAGGTGAATCAACTGTTTCGTGACAAAGCCTAAGCGTTGACGAAGTACTTGTGACGGCCAGGCCAGACTCAAGCTGGGGCATTAGGCGGACGCTCACGGAGCGAAGCTGGATCTGGAGGGCGTAAACCTGTGGGACCTGGAGGACGCC
>JAPPDQ010000220.1:0-1364 GCA_028875495.1 Chloroflexota bacterium | reverse complement strand
CACCCAGGTACTCATCGCCGCCGCGGCCGAGTGGGGAGTCTTCGTCGATTACCTCCTTGACCATCCCGCGACCGAGGGCGACGTGGAGACCGGCTCGTCCAAGGTGGGCTACGCCGTCCCCTATTCCGCCTTCGGCCAGGATGTCATCGTGGGCTCCGGCTTCTACCCGGAATCCCCTGCCACGGCGGTTGCGGGACAGTCCTGGGGCTGGGTCAAGGGAGGGCTGTGGACGCGATCACTCTTGACGGGTGAAGTGCCGGGGACTTCCGACTGGGCCTGAGACAGCCCAAGGATTCAGACCTGTGCTTCTTCGAGAGACGCAAATGACGGAAGACAGCGTGGACGCCTACCGGGTGTTGTTGTTGAAGGCAGGGCGGGTGTACGACAAGCATGGCGGCGGGCGCCCAGGGGCGTTCAACGTCTTCTCGGTCCTGCGAAGAGAGACCGATGAGGTCCATCTCCATTCCCGGTTTCTGGTGGCTCTCCTCGGCTATCGGCGGTTGCCCGATGGTCCTCGCAAGAACTTGGCGGATTTCCTGTGCTCGGTTGGCATACACCATCTGGATCCCAATCGCTCGAGAGTCGACCGGGAGTGCGATAACATCGACATCCTGATCCGCGACGACTCTTCAAGACATGCCGTGGTCATCGAGAACAAGATCTGGGCGCAAGATCAACCGAAGCAACTGCAAAAGTATGCCAAGCACCTGAAGAAGGAAGGCTATACTCCCCATCTACTCTACCTTACGCTGGATGGCCACGACCCTTCCGAAGACAGCGCAGGGGGCCTTGAGTATGGATGCATTTCCTACAGAGGTCTTCGCCCTTGGCTGAGGGGTTGCCAGGAACGAGCATGCGATGAACCCGCTTTGCGGGAATCGATCGCCCAGTACGTTCACCTGGTATCAAGGCTGACGCGTACGGACTATAGCGAGGCGTATATGAAGGACTTGATGAAGCTCTTGGAGGAGGATGACAGTCTCGTTCTGGTCCATGACTTGAACAAGGCGATGATCGAAGTGGGGACTTCCCAGTTGTGCAAGTTGTGGAAGGAAATCAGTAGAAGAGTGCAGAAGGACATTCCAGACCTTCACTGCAGGCGATCAAAGAGTGAATCGAAGATTTCCAAAGCGGAGATCGAAGGAATCCGCTTTCGCAACAACGTCCTTCATGGCCTGTACTACATACTGGGAGATGGTGCCATGCTGGGGATCACGGTCGAAACGGGATGGCCCCATGTCTCCGTTGGCGTCAGATGTCGAAAGGAGGATCATTGCGAAGAGCACTACAGGTTTAGAGACCTCGGAGGGGGCCAGAGCAATGATTGCTGGGCATGGTTCCAATATGCACCGACACCTCTGGAC
>JAPPDQ010000522.1 GCA_028875495.1 Chloroflexota bacterium | reverse complement strand
GAGACCACATTCCCCTTTGGGAGCCGGGAGGGGAGCTTGAACAGTTTCGTCCGCTGCTTGAACCGTTGCGCGTTCAAGAAATTCGCGCTGCCGACGCCGAACTGATAGAGCCGATGTATACAGAAGAATTACCAGAATTGACGGACTTCTTTAGGTCGGCTCTTCAGCAACTCCAAGAAGATCTCGGACGAAACGACCCGCAACTTGCCGAGAGTATAAGTATCTCTTGGGATCGCCTCAAGGACTTCGATGTTCGTGTCCATCCATCATTAACGCTCGGTGTAACTGTCCGACAGGAAAGTAGCGCTAAGGTGTACGACATTGAAGTTGCAGCGAAAGTGGATAGGCATCGATGTGCCGTTCTTGTCAGGAGTCACTCGGAGTTACCTCGGGTGGACGGGGGTGGTCGTGCCCTAGCAGCTCTGTTTGCGGGAGATCCGCGGCGGCTTGCGCAGGCATGGCGAGCGGCCTGCGACCGGGCAGAGGCTGGAGGTGAGGCGCAGCCTCTTGAACTAGCGGAACAGCGTGCCAGGAGAGATCGGGAACGGAACGAGTTGGAGATAGAAAGCCGAACTGCCGCTTTCCGAGATCGTACGGCGGCGAAGCACCGTGCCACCCACGGCTCCGATGGACGCAACGTGATCACATCGAGGCCAACTCGCCTCGCCATCAATGAGCGCGAGGAGGACGAGGTGGCAGCGAAGCCTCGTTTGCTCGTAGACCCAGAATCCCTTAGGCTAGTCGATCCTTTGGGTAAAATTGAGGACCGGGCAAGCAACACTCTACGCAAGACGAATCGCAACCGACAACTTGCGGAGCCACGCCTAGGCTCCGGAGGACCGCGCAATCGTAGCCCCCGTCCCGGCTATTCTAACTTGGACAGGGAAACAGTGGGGAAGGAACTCCTTGAGAAGCTGTTGAGCAGCGACCACGAAGAGATCGTAGACCTTCGGAACCAGCGCGGCGTCGGAGCCGACGCAATGGACGAACTACGGAGGTTTTACGAGTTGAAGGTTAGCGCGGGATCCGAACCCGATAGTGTCAGGTTGACTAACTCTGAAGTGAAGCGTGCTCTGAGCACTCCAGACTTTTTCCTCGTGGTCGTTTCAGGAATTGAAGGTGTCGATGCTCGGCCCACTGTACGTGTGATCGTTGAACCCTTAAAGCAACTTCGCCCGACAGACAGTGGAGCTATCACTCTGTCAGGTGTACGTGCTGCCACGAGCCTTACCTACGAATTCGCGCCCATCATTGACACAACTCATTCGGTCAGAGAAGAAGAGTAGTCGCGCGTCTAGGCAGATTAGCCATTTGCGTCACTGGTACGGCCGTGTTTACGCCGTCTAGACCTACCAGCCCATGTCGCATCATCGGCCTGTGCAGCTTGTGCGGGTCCCCTCCGTTTGACTCGTGTAGCAGCGATATGTGCTGGTATGCTATAGACAGCAGAGTACCTGTGCCACAGGCGAAGTCGCCTATCTGCGCGCCAGCCAGCGTCTCGCCGTCATTCCAGTCGGCGCCTCAATCTCATAGGGAGCAATGGGGCCGCGACCTGGGGGTCACGGATATGGAGGGTCTGCCCTCAGCTAACCGTATAACTTCAGTGCTTCAATGGGGCCTACCGGTGAGGTGGGTTGCTGACGACGATGGGAGATGGTATGCTTGACGAACGTTCACTGAAGTTATACTGTTATTATCAGGCCTTATGACTGAGGAGCAGTATACATGCAGAATCGTGAGTACGCAAGAAGAGTTCGTTTTGAGGCTTCCTGCTCAAGACGGGATGAAGACCTTGAGGATGGTGCATCTCTTACCATCCGTCGCAGCGCGTCGAGGCTCACCATCGAGTCAGAGGAGAGTGTAGAGCACTTCAGAACAGGACGCTCCCCTAGTGCGTCAAAGTCTCTTCCACCCTCCGAATGATTTTTCTCTATGATATTGACAAGGCTCTGGGAAAGATGACCTACGTAGACTACTTCAAGAAAGCAACGAGGTTCGATCCGTACCCTTACCAGACCACGCTTGCTGAGAGTCCGGACCCTCCTGTCCTGCTGAGAATCCCAACGGGGGCGGGGAAGACCGCGGCTGCGGACTTGGGGTGGCTGTACAGGCGATCCGGCCGTTCG
>JAPPDQ010000156.1 GCA_028875495.1 Chloroflexota bacterium | reverse complement strand
CCTCACACCAGCGAGATCTGCGAGGTGGGGGACATGGTGAGCGTCGCGCTGGTGTGAGGGACATCCGGCCCGACCGACTCCGGGAAGAAGCCCGTCAGCTCCTCGCCGTACGTCTTCGCTTTGTCGAAAGCCCTGGCAGCTTCGGACACCATGGACTCGTCCCCCGTCGCCACCCCGTATTCCAGGCAGGCCAGTATCGTCATCGAATGATGATGAAAGTGCACCACGTGGTGACGCGCGCCTGTGGGGTCGGGATCGTCGCTCAGGAACTCATACTCCGGCCCGAAATACTGCGCCTTGTGGAGGACATACCGGCACAGCTCTCCAGCCAGTTCCACCGCCGGCTCGTAGCCGGTCACGTTATAGAAGCTGATGAGTCTTCGAGCAGGCCATATTCCATAACCGGCTTGGGTGCCGAGTGGACGTGGGACGTCGTACGCAGCTTTCTGACCCGGCAAGTACGTCCAATCGGTGAAGTATGCGTGAACACCGTCTCGAACCGCCAGGCTGGACAACCCGTCGGCAATCCGTCGGCCAATCGGCTCCCAGAACTCCCTGCTCTCCATCATGGCGTACGTGCTCACGGCCCCGAGCATGAGTCCGTTCACCTGCATGTCAACGATGGAATCGCCGTCGCGGACGCCCAGCAGCGCCGAGGGTCGGGAAGGGGACAGGCGATCATCTAGCTTGGTGAGGACAATGCCGTCAGGGCCGATTCGCTCCGGCAGAAGTTCCTTCCATCGCTCCTCGACGTGTTGCCCTTGACGTGATCCGCTCATCAACCGCATCCGGGGAAGGCACTCCATGAACTTCACCGCGATCCCGGTATCCGAAAAGTCGTGGTACATGATCGGAGGGTTCGACCGGAAGGTGACCTTCCAATACAGCCGGTGGTCCTCCTCCGGGTTCGTGGCTTCCGTCATGGCATTCACGGCGAGTCGGGCGCGGTCGGCCAGATCGAGCGTGGCGGGAATCAAATTGGCGTCCTTCGATGGGCCGCTAGAACCCTCGCCTTCTTGAGTCATGTGCTTCTCTCTACGGGATTCCGGCTCAATAGACGCCAGGGAATATGCGGTACTTCACCTTCGCCTGGTACTCCGCCCACTTCTCAGCCCCGTATTTCTCGGCGCAGAGCTTGTCGTCGCCATGTTGGCGGAAGGTAAAGAAGGTGACGACGAAAACGAAGTAGGTCCAGGCCCACGGATTCCCGAAGTGTCCGAATACCAGGGCGATTGACAGGGCGAGGAACCCTTCGCCCATGTAATTGAAGTGCCGCGCGACTCCCCATAGACCGCTGTAGAGGATCTTGCGGTCGCCTGCCTCGATGTACTTGGGCTCGATGAGACCGAGGAACTTGCGGTCGGGCCATCGCTTGAACGTGTACTTCTGCAGGTTTGCTCCGCGCCCGATGCCCCATCCCAGCAGGAACAGCATAGGCGTTCCGATGAGCCACACGTAGTTCCATGGAGCCGGGAATTCCGGGTCCGGGTGAACGGCCATCCCCCACATGGGAAGGATGAACATCCATCCATAGACGACGAGTCCGCCCCAGAACAGCATGAAGCCCAGCTTCTCGTGGATGAGATCGTAGGTGTAGAGCTGGACTCGCTCGAAGATGAAGTAGTCCATCACGTAGAACGTGAAGAACGCCGCATACAGGTACACCCCCGGATTGGCGTTGTCTCCATGGAGCTCATAGTGGTACCAGGCCCCGGACAGCGCGTTGAGCGACAGCATCGTCCCGCCGACGACATAGAAGTACATCTTCACGTCGAAGCGGCTGTTGAAGAACGAAAGCTCCTGGACGCGCCCGAACCAGAGCTCCGCCCAGACGTTCGTTGGCTCGGTTTTCGGCTGGGTGAGCACCGCAATGACTGCAAAGATAGCAGTGAAGACCGTTCCTCCGGCCACGGCATAGATGGTGGAACGGTAGAACCAGTCACGCTCGAAATCCGTGAATTCGGGAGCGATAGCCCACGCCGCCAACGCGATCACGAACACGAGGAGACCGTTCAACCGATATTGGCGGGGTTCGCCGGTCTCCTGATCGATGACATAGCCGGGAACGCGACGTGCCGGCAGTATGAGCTGCGCCACCAGAAACACGGCGAAGATCACCAGCGGCGTG
>JAPPDQ010000554.1 GCA_028875495.1 Chloroflexota bacterium | reverse complement strand
CGAAACTGACGCAGCGCAGTCCCTCGCAGGAGGCCGCGTTGAGTCCTGTAGATAGTCAGGGCAAGACCCTTGGTGTGCTGGGCATGGGCGGGATCGGGCAGGCGTTGGCCCCGAGGGCTAAGGCGATGGGAATGCGAGTGCTGGGAACGTCGCGCCGGTCGAGGGAGACGCCCGAAGGGGTGGACCGGATGTATCGCGCGGATGAGGCGGCCGACATGGTGGCCGAGTCGGACTTCGTCGCCGTGGCGGTGCCGGACACGCCGGAGACGGTGGGCATCGTATCGGAGGGCCTGCTGGCAGGGATCAAGCGCGGTGCAGTCATACTGGACTGTTCGGGACGTACGGGGCTCTACGATTACGACGCGTTGGAACGGGCACTGGCGTCGGGGCGATTGGGGGGAGTATGCTTCCAGCCTGCCGGGGATTCTCCCGGAATGCCACCGGACGACTCGGACTTCTGGAAGCGCGACAACGTAGTGGTGACCACGTGCAGGGGAACGTCATCCGAGCAAGAGGATCTTTGCATAGGGTTGTTCTTTGAGAATCTTCGACGATTCGAGTCCGGACGTCCTCTGTTGGGGTTGGTGGACAAGAGTGCGGGGTATTAGAGAAGAAAGTAGAGAGTATTGCGTAGGAAAGTCTAGGAGGCAGCGATGAAGGTCATGAAGGCGGTCGATAGGGACGAAGTGGACAACTCACACCGAGACATCTTCGAGGGCGGGCAGGTGGTGATGAATCCCCTGATAGACGGCGACGACTCAGAGAGCTACCGGTTCAACGTCGTGAACTTTCGGGGAGGAGCGCGGACGAAGTTCCACACTCACTCGTGCGACCAGGTGCTGTACGCGACGAACGGCAAGGGGTTCGTCGGGACGCGCGACGAGGAAGTCGAGATCACCACGGGAGACACGGCACTGATCCCAGCGGGCGAGGTGCACCGTCACGGCGCGAACCACGGTGAGGATTTTTCCCATATTTCGCTCCAGACGGCGCACTGTACGACCGAGGTGTTGGAGTAGGAAGAAGAAAGTAGTGAGTAGAAAGAAAGGGGACGCGGTTGGTGGGGAGTGATTTGCCGGACGGCTTGTTGGAGCGGTACAGGCGGGCGAGTGTGCCGACGGTGTGGAGCGCGTTGGACGAGTTACACGGCTATCATCAGTCGTTCATGCAGGGGGTGAACTCGCAGACGCCAGGAGAGACGCTCGCCGCGCGGGCGCGCACGCTGCGGTTCATTCCACCACGCCCGGATATCTTCGACGAGACTCCTGCCGGAGAGGACGCGCCGGAGGCGAAGGCCATGGCCCGATGCGGCCCGGGAGACGCGCTGGTGTGCGACGTGGCAGGATCGCGGTACTCGTCCAGCGGCGGGGAGATGAAGCTGCTCCAGCTAAAGATGAACGGCGCGGAAGGCATCGTTACCGACGGGGCGATACGCGACCTGGTGGGTGTGAGGAAGCTCGGCTTCAAGATATTTGCCGCCGGCGGGACGGTGGCAGCAGGCAAGGCGCCATTCATGTTCTCGTACGAGGAGAACGTGGTGATCCAGTGCGGCGGAATAGCAGTGCGCCCGGGCGATCTGATCGTGGGGAACGACGACGGGGTGGTGTGCGTGCCGAGCCAGTGGGCCGAGGAGGTCATCGACTGGGTGGAGGAGCACGACTATTTCGAGGACGTCATCCGCGAGATGGTTCTGCGGGACAACGTTCGTCCGACGACGTACTACAATGCCGCGATGTTTGAAAAGCTGAAGGCGGAGCGGGAGGAAGGAAGTAGGGAGTAGCTCATAATCCCTTATCGGGATACAAAGCTACGTTCTTTCACGGGAATTACCCGCGAGCCGGAAAAGTACGCAAGAATTTTGATTCGACCCGCCGGGTTAGGCAGGCCGAACCAAGTGTTTCAGGCCCGTTGAGCCGTTGAGCGAAGGCTAGGTGATGTCGACGGTGGCGCCGGCCTCTTCGAGGGCGGCCTTGGCCTCGTCGGCCTCTTCCTTGCTGACGCCCTCCTTGATGTTGGAGGGAGCGCCCTCGACGACTTCCTTGGCCTCCTTGAGGCCGAGGGAGGTCACGCTGCGGACGGCCTTGATGACATTGATCTTCTTGGCGCCGAAGTCCTTGAGGACGACGGTGAAC
>JAPPDQ010000229.1 GCA_028875495.1 Chloroflexota bacterium | reverse complement strand
TCCTGTCCTCCTATGAGTACCCTGCCCTCATCGGGGTCGTAGAGACGAAACAGAAGCCTCGACATCGTCGTCTTGCCGCTTCCCGTCCTCCCGAGGAGTCCGAGTAGCCTGCCGGGACGGAGGTCAAAGGTCACGTCCCGCAGCACCGACTCACCGCTGCCGTATGCAAAAGAGACGGAATCGAAGCGAACGGAAAGAGGCCCATTGGGGAATCGGACACCGCGTCCATCTAGTACCTCTCGACGGGTGCTCAGGAGGTCGTGGATTCTGATGACGCTCGCCCCGGCTTGCTGGAGTTCTTCCATCTCGTAGGACACACTATTGACTGGCCGATTGAGCAATCTCGAGTACTGGTAAATGAGGAATACAGTGCCGATGGTGATCCAGTCCTCGTAGAACAGATAGGCCCCAACGAGCAACGACAAGGCCAAGCTCGCGCTGTTGATGAACTGCGCTGTATTCGCGACAACACTGGCAATTGCGTATGCCCTGACGTGGACGCGGAACCAGGACCACATATGGTCGAAGTAACCTTTCATGATATGGGACTGGGCGCCACTTGTTCGTATGTCCTCCCGACCCGCGAGACGCTCCTCGATGAACCCGTACGTCTCAGTGCTCGCCTCTCGGTTGGCCCTCCAGCTCGCTACGGACACGTTTCGCATGCGTATGATGACCACTATCGAAACGAATGCGAACGTCGAAAGTGCGAGACCGGCCAGCCAGTTTTCGCGGAACAGGAGCGCGAGGACGGCCACCAGCATGATGATGTTGCCCAGAATATGGACGGCAAAAGTGGAAAAGAACCCTCCGAGCGTCTCCGAGTCCCCGTCGATGCGCTCGATCATCTCACCCGGCGTGCGGCTGTTGTGGAACGGCATGTCGAGCGAAAGCGCGTGGCGTGCGAGGTCTGACCGCAGGGCGTTGGTGGCGTTCCACCCAACCTGACCGCTGGTATACGTCGCAAGCACGCCGACGACCTGCTGCACGAGCGCCACGGCGATGAAAACTCCGGCGGCAACCATCAGGTTACGTAGCGGACTGCCCGCCACCGCTTCATCGATGAAGTACCGCATGATCTGCGGATTGACGAGTTGGAGGCCGATGTTGGTCAGGATGAACAGGGAGGAGAGCGCCACGATACCCTTCTGCTGCCGGAGGTACTTGAACAGGAGAGTACCGTACTGCCGTATGGGCACCTTGGTTCTGGGGCCCCTTAACCGTTGCAGCACACGTGTGGTCATGGCTTATCTCTTCACTCTTGACGATTCTGTGATACTACAGGAACCTCACCCGGACAGTTCCGACCTCGTAGGGGAGCACACGAAACCTGCAGAGTGCCTGTTCGTCGTATCTTTGTTCCAATGGATGACAAGGATCAGACGAAGCAGAATCCTGAGATAGTACCCCTGCAAACTTCTGAAGTGGCCATCAACAATGAGGCGGAGCCTTATGGCAAAGCGCCCCACCGTATAATTGACAGGCCCTCACTCTAAAGTTCAATTGAGCTAACTAGTGGAAAGTGCCAGCAGCTCGCCGACTGGTTCGCGTCCAGTTAGACGAACTGTAATCAATGTCCAATGTGGTTCTGCCTACGGTAGGAAACGCCGGGGTAAAGTGACCCGCCTCGGAATCGAACCGAGAACCTACTGATTAAGAGTCAGTTGCTCTGCCTGATTGAGCTAGCGGGCCACGTGCGTGCGCGGCGAAGAAGCTAAAGGTGCGGCGGCTTCCATTGTAGCGGCGGCCCGTTTGGAGCGTCAAGCAGAATGAGGAACTCGAACCCGTGTTTGGGTTATACAAGCTCATGCCGGGGGAGGGCGCTCTCTGGTAGAATCCCCTGCACTCCTCGCAGGCACGAATACCGATGTAATTTCCTCATTGGCGCGAGACCGTGTTCGTCGTGTTTCTCGTGTTCGCGTTCGCCTGTGGGAGTTCCGAACCAAGTTGTCACGGTGACTGAACCGTAGCAATCTGCATGGTTCAAAACAAAGGATAACGAGATGGCAAAGAGTGAATACGTCGGTGTGGACGGCTGTCCGTCGGGGTGGTTCAGCGTAGGCTTCGACTCATTAGGTGGCTATGAGCTAAAGGTGTTTCCGGCGTTCAGTGAGCTGGTCGACTATTACCAGG
>JAPPDQ010000417.1 GCA_028875495.1 Chloroflexota bacterium | reverse complement strand
CTTGATTGTCTCTTCCCTCTCTTCGTCATTGGTGACATTTGGATACCCTCCGACATTCAGTTCTCCGAATGGAATGATGTGCGCGTTGAGCCGACGCTGAATCTGTTTCTCACCCAAAGGAGCCCGTTGCGCCCGTTCCCGCAGATAGGCGACTGGCTCCTTCGCCGAAATACTGCGGTTGGTGTTCCATGTGATCAGGGCACAGTTCAATGCAAGATGGACACTGGACTCGTCGAGATTCCCTTCGTTCCTCAGCAGGGTTGCCGGAAACAGGTGATGATACTCTCGCTTCGCAAGAGAGACTCGGCTAGCCGGGGTGCCATCTGCGAAATCGGTGCCACCACCGCGTAGGGAGACGGCCAGTATTCCGCGGGCAAGGGTGTTGCGAAGCCGAGGCCAAGGTGCTCTCGCCAACTCTTCAATCTCCGCTATTGGAAAGTTGACCTCGTCGAGTACCGGGATAGGCGTCGTCTCGTTCCCTTCGACGAGGCGAGCTCTCAGGCCACGATAGTCTTGGAGGGCAGCAGTGCCTGCTGCCCGGTCGTACCGGGCGGTGAAAAACGAACGCCACAGGTACTGGCGGAGCAAGGTACGCCCTTGTCCGTGTGCATCGAGATCTTGGGGCATCTGACTCCAAATCGAGGCAATAACTGGTACTACGGCGACAGTAGGTAGTCGGTCGCGGTCGAAGATGCGCTCCTCTTCCAAGAAGCGGATGGCGCCATCTACACCACTCTGGATTGCTTCCCAGTCCGTCGCCAGACCCGGCAGATCTAGCCGCCTGAAAGAGGATTCAGTTGGTGGCCGATCTTCACGCAATGCGGCTACTCGAAGAACTAGGTCTGGAACTTCGACGTACTGCTCTGCGTCCGGCACGGCCGCGCGCAATGAGGCTTCGAGGTCATGAAGCGACTGTCCTGCTTCTGCCTCCAGTTGGGCGACGACTATATCAAACGCAGAGAGCCTTATGGAGGTGGTGTTCATCTTGATGAACACATCGATTGCCTCATCTGGAGGCGTTTCGACCGGCAATTCCAAGTACGGGAGATTCGCCTCACGGACTCTGGCCTGAAGCGCTGTCACCTTCCTCTCTAACTCGCGGCTCTCTTCCAATGAGTCAGTGGCTTTGTCGCACCATGTGCCAATCTCGGCAGTCTCAGTGACAGGGTTTAGCAGGTGCATGGGAAATAACCCGCGCCGCCACTGCTCTCGGGGCTGGTCGGCCCAGAGTGGATAGCGCTGACCGTTTCTTGACCATCGGCTGTAACTTCTGACATGAGATACGTCCTCATCGTCAGCCTCAGGGCACAGCACGGCGAAGTAAGTCCGGTCTTCGTATGCGGCATTTAGCGCCTTCCACAGTGCCGTGAGGCGCTGCTGTCCATCCAGTAGATGTTCGGTGATCCGCTCGGCGGGTTCAGGCGCTCCTTCCATTCTTCGGCTGATGAAGGGTTCTTCATCCCCGATGGCAAGGACAAGCGCAGCTCCTACGGGCCTTACGCGTAGGACCGAATCGAGAAGCGTCCTCACCTCATTGTGGCTCCAACTTTCGAAACGCTGGAATCTCGGCAGAGCCAGCTGCCCCGTCCGTACTCGGGTGAGCCAGTCAGGCAAACGACGGTTCCTAGCTTCCATGCCCATATGTTGCTTTCCTCCTTCTCATGTCGACGCCCACGTCGATGAAGATCAATGGATTTAGAGTATCTGGCAGGCACCATCACAGAATCACAGTACGAGGCTCGGACTCGATAGACCTGATAGTGGCCTGCTCCCGGGAGTGTCCCCTTCATCCAGGGCCTGGAACACGGACTCGAATGTCGGGCCGTGCGCCCGCACCTTTCCCGAGTGAATCCCGATCTACTCATCTGGGTATCGCTCGACCAAACGAGTACTCTGCGATGACAGCAGGGCCACGCTCTCCTGGAAAGCCTTCATTCGTGCGGCCATCTTGGCAGGATCGCCGATGATTCTCTCAACATCTGCCATCTGGCGCTCTCCCTCCGGTGTCTGGTCTATGGTTTCCCCCTCACCCATACACCACCTCCACCAGCGCCCGGATGTACCCGATCGCATACGCCTTCCCATGCAGCGCCCCGAACCCCTCCCCGATCGCCGGCGTGTGGTCCACCATGTACGGCC
>JAPPDQ010000367.1 GCA_028875495.1 Chloroflexota bacterium | reverse complement strand
CCATCTCTTTCCACTCGTCCGGCAGGGGGTAGTTGCTCTTGTGCGAGCCGGGGATCGCTCCGAATCCACCGTCCATCGGCCCCACGTCGTGCAGATTGTACGCGACGACCGACAGGCCGTTCCACATCCGGCCCTCCTCGAACCTGTAGTACTGCAGGGATCGCGTCGGGACTCCGCCCCCGTGCAGCTTCGTCCCGATGGGGCCCTTCCCCGAGCGAATCACGTCGAGGTACACGTGGTCGAGCCTGTATGCGTCCTCCCCGATGGTCGTGTCGAGGTACGGCCTCACGCGCGGGTTGTCGATGATCTCCAGCAGCGGCCCGCCCCAGTCGATGGTGTCGAAGAAGCGGTGCGTCGTCATGTCGGGCGGACACTCCGCCTCGATGTGCCTGTCGACCTCCTCGTTCAGTCGCCGAAGCTGGTCGGCGTCGAGGGAGTCTGGAACCGTGATGTAGCCCTGCAGGTCGTAGAGGTATTTCTCGTGTTGGTCCATCTTTGGTTGCGACGTTACCCTACGCTTTCAGTGAAGTCTTCGACGCGAGACGCTTGGCCCGATACTCGCTGTAGAAGGTGGTGCACTCTATTCCATGTGCTTCGTAGTCTTCTAATGCCTGCTCAGCTAACGCCATGTCGTCAATGAGTTCAAGGGATGCTTCAGAGTCGACCTTTCTGAAGCTTTCCTGAAGCTCCTCATTTGCCTCGTCGTTTCTCATGGATTCGATGCCAATAAGCACTGCATCCCTCTGACGGGGATAGTTTGGAGTCGCCAATGCCTCAGTGTCCACACATCGTAGCAATTCCAGAGCAGTAAGCCAATTGCCCTGATGTGTGGTCGTTGCCTCGCCGTGCATTGGAACTACCTGCCCCATTCCCCTATGCTATGTACGTTTCACTCCACTGGAGGCATGTCATGGTCGAAGAGGTAATTCGCGCGAAACGGTTCGAGGTGGTCGATGGTGCGGGACGTCCCAGGGTAATCATTGGGGCGCAGGCCGAAGCGTCCGGGCTGATGCTCCTGGACCCCAACGGCCAGAGTGTGGGCGAGCTCGCGGTCAGCGATGAGTTTGGATCGACCGCCCTGTCGCTATACGACCTGCGCGGCTCCGTGCGCGCGTCTCTGGACCTGGACCAGGACGGCTCTCCGACGCTTGGACTCTACGACCTCTCGGGGGAGCCGCGCGTTTCTATTGGAATCGCGGAGGGGAATACGCCCGTGCTCGACTTCACCGGCCCCTACGGGGAGGCGCGGATGTCCGTCGACGTCGATGAGGAGGGCCTGCCGAGCATCGTCCTCATGGACAGCGAAGGCAACGACCGTATCTCTATTCGCATCGACAGGCGTGGGACGCCGTACCTGGAGTTCTTCGACGCCGAAGGCAGGCCGATTCGGGAGTGAGGTAGGGGCAAGAGAGAGTCGACCATGTCAGTCCGAGCCGTTCGTGGTGAGCCTGTCGAACCATAAACGGTGCTGCGACCCTCCGACAAGCTCGGGGTGAGCGGGGAACTTGCTGTCTACCATTCTAATAGATCGTCCAGCGGCCTCCCGCTATACAAAAAATTTCATTGAATGGCTGCTCCGCGCTGATATACTATCTCGCGGGAAGGTAGAGATGCCAAGCAGCCAGATCCTCAGCCTGCCGGGCATGGCGGACGTGACCGGCGGCTCCTTCGAGCGGTCGGCGAAGATCGTCGACGCTCTCGGCGCATACTACGCAAGGCGCGGCTACGCGCCTATCAACACCCCGATCGTCGAGGACGCGGAGTTGTTTGTCCGCAAGTCTGGCGGCGAGCTGTCGGGGATGCTCTATACCTTCGACGACCCCGGCGGCAATCGCGTGAGCCTGAGACCGGAGTTCACGCCCTCGGTCATTCGCCACTACATCGAGCACGCATCCGATTTTGGCGCTCCCACGCGCCTGAGCTACAGCGGCCCGGTGTTTCGCTACCATTCTCTCGACAGCGGAGACCTGCGCCAGTTCACGCAGGTCGGCACGGAGCTCATCGGATTGGCCGGCAGCGACGCCGATGCTGAGATACTCTCGATTGCATGCGGCGGTCTGGGAGAGCTTGGCCTGAGCGGGTGGACGGTCCGCATCGGCGATACTGGCCTTTTGAACCGCGTGTTGGACGCGCACGGACTGTCCGACGCGACCAAGGGATTCGTATTCGCTCATCTGCATGAGCTGAAAGCCGCTTCGACATCCGTCGACCGCCTCGTCTCCCTAGCGGACGAGATGGGCCTCATCCGAGCACAGGGTGAAGGCGATTTGGCGCCGGTGGCGACGGAGAACGGGGAGGACGCTACTCGCCGGTTCGTACGGGATATGCTCTCCGACTCGGTGTCGAGTCCCGTCGGTCGCAGGACGACCGACCAGATCGTCGAGCGCCTGCTGCGAAAGCTCCGTCACGCCGACAGTCCCGATAGGCTGGCCTCCGCGCTTTCGCTTGTGGCAGACCTCTCGAAGGTCAGCGGCGCGCCCGACGAGGCTCTCCCGGTGGTAGAGGAAATTCTTCGAGCACACGACACCGATCCTACGTCCATAGACGGCCTCCGTGCGCTCTTCGACGTGCTGCCGGGACGGAGAGCCCCCCTCTCCAACGTCGTGCTCGATCTCGCCTTCGTACCGGGCATCGCGTACTACACGGGCATCGTGTTCGAGATTTCCTGCGACGGCGATGACGGATCCGTTACGGTTGGCGGTGGTGGACGGTACGACGGTCTCGTGAGAGCCCTCGGCGGCGAAGACGTTCCAGCGATGGGTTTCGCCCTTCGAGTCGACAGGGTGCCAGACGCCATGACAAGCGGGGCGGAGTAGGGAGGTCTCTCGTGCTGAGATTCGCAGTACCATGCAGCGGGCGCCTGGACGACCCCGCCCTCGATTTCCTGAAGGCGTGCGGCATCGGCGTCTCGCGCCCCAACCCGCGCAAGTACACAGCGGATATACCGTCGTTGCCGGGGGTGGTCGTCCACTTCCAGCGCCAGACGGACATTCCCATGCAGGTCGAGGAGGGCATGGCCGACGTTGGCATCGTGGGAATGGACGGCTTCCTCGAGCGCCAGCGCGAGGGGGGAGACGGCGACATCATCATCGAGGGCCTCGGATTCGCCCAGTCGGAGCTTGCCATCCAAGTGCCCGACTCGTGGGTGGACGTTACCTCGATGGCCGACCTCGCCGATCTCGCCATCGAGTTCCGACAGCAGGGGACGCAGCTCCAGGTCGCCACCAAGTTCCCGCGTCTGACGGAGAGGTTCCTGCTCGCAAACGGGGTGAACTTCGCGACGCTGATTCCGTCGAGTGGCGCGCTGGAGATCAGCCCGGCGATGGGGTCGGCGGACATCATCACCGACATCTCATCGACCGGCACGACCATGCGCGCCAACCGCCTCAAGACCATTCAGGGCGGCACGGTCGTCAGGTCGGAGGCATGTCTGATCGGCAACCGGCGGCGCATCGCTGGAGACCCGGAAAAGCTCGCCCCCGCGACCGCGTTGGTGGAGCGGATCGAAGCCTACCGCAACTCCCGGAACTTCTACAGCGTCACGGCCAACGTGCGAGGGGAGAACGAGGAATCGGTCGCGCGAGACGTCTTGGAACACGCGGACATCGCCGGACTGCGAGGTCCGACGATTGCCAGGGTGCATACCGTCGATGACACGGCATGGTACGCCGTGACGGTCATCGTGGAGAAGAGACGGCTGCTCGACGCGGTGAACCGCCTTCGCGAGATCGGCGGCGTGAGCGTCACGGTCACCCAGCCGAGCTACATGTTCCACTCGAAGTCCGAGGCGGCGGAGCGCCTGGCGAAGGGTCCGTAGGCCCAGCCCATGCCGAATCCCACGACACACATGGAGATGGCGTACCTCGTCGCTCGACGGGTCGACGCAGATGTCCTGAACGAGAACATGGGCTGTTACCTGCTCGGATCGACCGCGCCGGACGTTCGGGTGGTCACGCGCAGGGGACGGGAGCCGTACCACTTCGCGCCGCTGGACTTCGACAAGGTCGGCGCTGGAATCACGGGCCTATTCAGGGAGCATCCTCAGCTTGCCGAGACCGAACACGGCCCAACCCGGTCGTTCATGGCCGGGTATATGACGCACCTGACTCTCGATGAGACGTGGATCACCCGGATGTATCGCCCACTCTTCGGCGTGGACGGCGTGTTCGCGACGGAGGCGGAGGGGGCCGTCATGGATCGCGTGATGCAGATGGAGCTCGACACCCTCGCCCTCGAGCGGCTGGACGTGCTCAAGACGCACCTGGCTAGCTTCGGCGGGGGCGTGGGAATCCCCTTCATCGACGGCGAAACCCTGTCCGAGTGGCATGAGTGGGTGACGAGTTTTATATCGAATGAGTTCACGTGGGAGCGGCTCAGGTTCATGGCTATGAGGATCTCTCGCGGAGACGAGACGCACCCGGCTCACGCCATCGCAGACGACTTCGTTCGAGGTATGCCTGATACACTGGATGTGCTGCACGAGACGGTGCCGGCGGAAAGACTCGTCGAATTCAAGCGTGACGCCATAGCGGACATGGCCCGCGTGGTGGCGGAGCATCTGGCATGAGAATCGTATACGGGCGGGAGGAGTCGAGAGATGCCCTGCTTACCGGAAGGGGAATGGGACTTGACTCCGCGCCGGCCTCCATACTCGAAAGTACCAAAGCAGCCTTCGGCAAGGCGATGACGCCGCTGGAAACGGCGCAGTACATCATCGCCCGCGTGCGCGTGGGCGGCGACGATGCCGTGCGCGACATCACCAAACGACTCGACGGTGTGGAGCTTGGAGATCTGCAGGTACCATCGTCCGCGATCGAGAAGGCCTACGACGAGGTCGACGCCGAGGTCATTGACGCTCTGCGTCTGGCCGCCGAGCGCGTTCGCCGCTTCCAAGAGAAGAGCATGCCGGAGAGCTGGGTGGACTACGGCGAGGGGTACGGCGAACTGGTCAACCCGGTCGAGCGCGTCGGCGTATACGTTCCGGGCGGCACGGCAAGGTTTCCCTCGACGGTGCTGATGGCAGTCATTCCCGCGAGGGTTGCGGGCGTGGACGAGATCATCGTTGCAACGAATCCCGGCGTAGACAGGGGCGTCCATCCCGTCGTGCTGGTGGCGGCGGACATAGCGGGCGCGGACCGTGTCCTCCAGATTGGTGGGGCGCAGGCCGTCGCCGCCATGGCCTACGGGACGGAGTCTGTGCCCAAGGTCGATATGGTCTGCGGGCCGGGCGGCCTGTTCACGACGCTCGCCAAGAAGCTCGTCTTCGGCGAGGTCGGCGTCGACGGCCTGTACGGCCCGACGGAGACGCTCGTTATCGCCGACGAGGACGCCAACCCAACCCTGTGCGCGGCGGACCTTCTCGCGCAGGCTGAGCACGACATTCTCGCGAAACCGGTACTCATAACGACTTCCGACGCGCTCGCGGACAACGTAAACTCAGAGATAGAGGTACGATTGCGCAGGCTGGACCGGTCGGAGATGGCCGCCCGTTCCGTCGAGGAGCAGGGACTTATCGCCGTCGTCGCCGACCTGGAAGAGGCATTCGAGCTGGCGAACGCATTCGCCCCCGAGCACGTCTCGTTGATGGTCAGAGACCCGTGGAGCCACGTCGGCAGCGTGAGAAACGCCGGAGCCGTCTTCCTCGGGGACTTCTCGCACGAGGTGCTCGGCGACTACGTGGCGGGGCCGAGTCACGTGATGCCGACGAGCGGTACGGCGCGGTTCGGTTCGGGACTGAGCGTGCGGTCGTTCCTCAAGTTCAGCCCGGTCGTCGGTCTGAGCGAGCGGAGAGCGGCAGAGATCAGCCATGCGGCGTCGGTGCTGGGCAGGGCGGAGGGACTCACAGCCCATGCCGAGGCAGCGGAAATCAGAGACGAGCTATCGGACGAAGAGAGATGAGCAGCATCAAACTCAAGAATTTCATACGACCACACCTTCGGGAGATCGAGACCTTCAGTCCGGCCGAACCGCCTGAGCTGCAGGCCAGCAAGGCCGGCATCACCGAGGAGGAGATCGTTCGCCTCAATGCCAACGAGAACCCCTACGGCTTCTCACCCAAGGTCGCGGAGGCGGTTGCAAACGTCCCGTACAACATCTACCCGGATCCGTTCCAACGCAAGGTGCGGGCGGCCCTCTCAGAGTTCACGGGAGTGCCCGCCGAGCGGATCATCGCGGGCGCGGGAAGCGACGAGATCATCGACCTCATCTTCCGGCTGGTCATCGAGCCGGGCGACAAGATCATCGACAGCGAGCCGACCTTCGGCATGTACTCCTTCGACGCGAGGGTGAACGGCGCGGAGACCGTCTTCGTGCAGCGGGACGAGAACTTCGACGTCGACGTGGACGCCGTCAAGGAGGCCGTCGACGAGCGGGCCAAGATCATCTTCCTGTGCTCGCCCAACAACCCGACCGGCAACGTGGCTACACCCGAGCAGATCGAGGGGCTCGTCGAAACCGGCCTGCTGGTGGTCATCGACGAGGCGTACTGGGAGTTCTCCGGTTCCACGGCGGCCTCGATGGTGGAAGACCACGACAACCTGATCGTCCTGAGGACGATGAGCAAGTGGGCGGGCATTGCCGGACTCCGCATCGGCTACGGCATCATGTCGCCGACGATTGTCAATCACATCATTGACATCAAGCAGCCGTACAACGTCACGACCGCGTCCGAGGCGGCCCTCATGGCGACCCTCGCAGACGCGGAATATCTCGACGGCAACCGCGACCTGATCGTCAGCGAGCGCGAGCGGCTGATCGACCTGCTCAACGGCATACCGGGTGTAAAACCGTGGCCGTCCGGGGGAAACTACGTGCTCTGCGAGTTCGAGCCCGGTCGCGCCGAGGAGATATTCGAGAATATGGCCATGCGGGGCATCTTCCTGCGGAAGTTCAGTTCCAAGCGCCTTCGCGACTTCTTCAGGATTTCCGTCGGGACGCCCAGCGACACCGACGCCGTCGTGGCCGCCCTGCAGGAGTTCGTGTAGGCAATTGATAGGGAATTATCAAGAATCTTACCCTCAATCGGTTGACAACCGATCGTGCTGTGAAGTGGTGTGAACCATGCGATACATCGTGGGCTTGATCGGAGCGGTTGGCGGGTCCTGGGCCATGTGGCAAACGGATTTCACCTTTTGGGGCGTTGCAATCTTCGTAGTCGGCGTCGGCTGGCTTGGGTACGCCCTCCACGACGACTTGGCGGCGTGGTTCGCTATGTGGATGCTCCGGCGCGACAAGCGCAAGATGCAGTCCGCGCTCGAATATGAGTTTGAAGAGTACGAGGGCGTTTCGGTTGCCTCGGACAACTACGCCGAACTGGGCGCATCCGAGCGGCGGCGCATCATCGATAGAATCAAGCGATTGTAGGTAACATTCTTGATAAGTCGCAATTGGTAACCCCCTCTCCCCGTCGTGGGAGAGAGCCTGCCCCGTACTCGATACGGGGGCTGGGGTGAGGGTAAAGAGCGGGAGACGTATAACGAGGTGGAGGAATGGAGTCGAGGAAAGCCAACATAGACCGCCGGACCGGCGAGACGCAGATTTCCGTCTCAATCGATCTCGACGGCGTGGGCGACTACAGCATCAAGACCGGCAACGGCATGTTCGATCACCTCCTTGCCCAGCTTTCGAGGCACGGCCTGATTGACCTCGAAATCGAGGCCCAGGGCGACATCGAGGTCGGGTGGCACCATCTTGTGGAAGACACGGCCATCTGCCTCGGACGCGCGCTCCAAGAGGCCGTCGGCGACGCGCGAGGGATCACCCGCACTGCCCACTCCTTCGTGCCGCTGGACGAGACCCTTGCATTCGTGGCCGTCGATCTCAGCGGTCGGGGCTACGCGGTCATCGACGCATCCATGGGCGATGCCGACCTCGGTGGACTGTCGGGCAGTCTGGTCCACCACTTCTTGGAGAGCTTCGCGCTTGAAGGCAAGTTCAACCTGCACGTCAGACTGCTGTCCGGCGCAAACAACCATCACAAGGCCGAGGCGATCTTCAAGGCCCTTGCACGTGCTATGCGCATTGCCGCCGAGCACGACGAGCGAAGGATGAGCAACGTGCCGAGCACGAAGGACGTGATCGGGTAGCCCTTCGTTCTACGTTCAACTTCTGACGCAGGCCGCCGGAGGATTCTCATTGATTGAGTGGGTGTACGTAGCCTGTGGCGGCGCGCTCGGAGCAATCTCGCGTCACGCCGTCAACCTCGCCGTGATGAACCTTATGGGCTCGACCCTCGTCGGCACCTTCATCGCCAACATCACCGGCTCATTCATACTTGGCCTGCTCATCGCGTTCTGGGAGCCCCGAGGCGAGTTCCCCACCGAGCACAGGCTGTTCCTTGCCGTTGGCTTCCTCGGCTCGTACACTACCTTCTCGACGCTCGCCGTCGCGACGACGCAGAGCTTCGAGTCGGGCGACATAGGACGTGCGGCCCTCAACTTGGGCGGTAGCATCGCCGTCGGCCTCGCCGCCGCCTTCGCGGGCCTGGCTATTGGGCGGGCTATTGCCTGAAGTGGGGTGTCCGACGAAGTCGTCAAGCGCCTAGGTTGGGATACATTCGCTAGAGTGGTCCGTTAACTCAGGCCAGCTCGTCACTTTCGTGAAAGGTGCCCCTTACAGAACTCCGACCACTGTCATTCCGAACGCAGCGGAGCGAAGTGAGGAATCTAAAATCGTTGCTTCACGTGCTGGGTTCTCTCCTGTACCAACGCCGTGACGTGACTGCATGACACCTTAGATCCCTCGCTACGCTCGGAATGACAGGACATCTGGCATGTTGCGCAAGAGGAAACCCCGAAGGGTTGCAGCGATGCTCCCAAGAGGAATGGACTCTCGACTTCGCGGGAAAGACGGGTGTCGCCGCTGCCTTTTACCCCTTCCCCAACAAAATGCTCAGCACCTCCGGCGCGGCCTTGACCGCGTGGCTGCGAAGCTCACCCGGCGTCAGACTGCCCAGCGGATGAGGAAGGATGATGTACGGGTAATCGGGGATACCCTGGATCTTCGCCATGGCGCGGGCGCTCGGTATGAACGGCTCCGTGCAGATGACGGCCGTCGGCAGACCGGCCTTCTCAAGCGTGATTCCGTCGTGCACACTGCACGATGAGCAGGATCCTCAGTCACCGTTCCCGGTGATCACCACGTCGCAGCTTGAGGCCAGGTCGTCCACGATGTCCGTTGGACAGGGACGAGAGGCGTTTCCCTTGTTGCGGGCGATGACGGCCTTGAACTCGAACTGATCGGCGAGGACGTCATGCACCATTTCGAGGAGCTCGTCCGCGTTGTTCTTGCCGTTCGCCAGGAGGCCGACGACAGCGCCGTTCAGCGTGTCGGGACGCTTCGCAACCACTCCATGTGCCGGTATCGGGTCAACCGTTGGGTCGAACACTTCCACCATCGTCGTCATAGAATGTCACCTCCCATGGCCGTGTCGGGCATTATACTACGAGCGAATCACCTTTGAGACGGAGCGCGAGTTCGATCCACCGCCCCAGAGGGGGATGACCGCCGAGAACGATCCCGCCTTGCCTCCCGCCACGATGACCGTGATCCCTTCCCAAGTTGTCGTCACGCCTACAAGCTCGTCATCCGGCTTGCCTGTGGGATAGCCGTGCTCGTCCCACTCTCCGGCAGTTCGTCTGCTCTGCTCCCACAGGTGCTCCGCCACCTGCTGCTTCGACCACCCTCCGGCCTTGATGTGTCCAATAGTCTCAGGCGTGAGAACGACCACGATCTCAGCGTTGCCGGGGCCCGCCACGATCATGCCGTCCGCCACGCCTTTCAACGCCGCCTCTGGTGAACCGCCTCCGCTGTTCGTCACCTGTATCGGCGACAGGCCGGGGAATACCGTCACGGTGCTCTGGCTGGAGGCATAGCCGCGGTCGACGTGAAGCGCCTGCCACGGGCTGGTCTCCTCGTCCTCCGCGATGCACCAGGTGTACTTCCCCGCGTGTCCCAAGCTCGATTGATCGAGGTCGCCAGGCACCGCGCCCGTCACATTCATGATCGTGAGCCGTATCGCGCGTCCGATGGTGGCGTTGGCGCGGTGTCCCGGCCCGAATACCGACACGCCGGAGTTCAGGCCGATCTCGTTCACCACAGGCCCGTTGATAACCAGCAGCGGCGCGGCCCCCATCGTGCTCACCGTCACGGCGTGGAGGTTGTGCTCCGGCTCCAGCATCGCCTCCATGGTGGCGAGCACTACGGGAAAATACTCAGGGCGGCATCCGGCCATGACCGCGTTGATGGCCACCTTCTCCACCGTCACGACTCTGCCGCGCACGGGTTCGGTGCCAAGTATCTCGCTCGGCGACCTGCCTGTCGCATCGAGGAAAGCGCCGATCTTCTCCGCCGTCGGCGGGACGACCGGCAACCCGTCCGTCCAGCCCTGCTCGAAGTAGTACTCTATGGGGTCGTCGGTCTCTTGAAGTTGGACCTTCTTGGAAGCAAGCTCATATCCTGCCATCGCGCCCTTCCCTATGAGGTGAGGTTGTGTATGGGTACGGGATCGACCTGCTCAGCGAGATCAAAGCCGAACACCTGCGAGTAGAAATATAGCTCCGAATGCAGCGCGGCCTCGATGCTCTCGGCCTTGCGGAAGCCGTGCTGCTCGCCCTCGAAGGGGACGTAGGCGACGGGAATGCCCTTGCGTTTGACGGCCTCCACCATCGTCTCGGCCTGGTCCGGCGGCACGATCTCGTCCTCAAGCCCCTGAAACAGTATCACCGGACAGGTGATGTCGTCCACGTAGTGAATGGGCGACCGCTGAACGTATACGTCCCGCTCTGCCGGATACGGCCCGATGAGGGAGTCGAGGTACCGCGACTCGAACTTGTGCGTGTCCCTCGCAAGCGTCTCCAGGTCACCGATGCCGTAGTGGCTCGCCCCGGCCTTGAACACGTCGCGGAAGGCCAGACACGCCAGCGTAGTGTACCCACCGGCGCTGCTCCCACGCACGATGAGACGGTCTCCGTCCGCGCGTCCTGAGGACACCGCGTACCTCGCGCCGTTCACGCAGTCATCGAGGTCGACGATGCCCCAGCTTCCGTTCAGACGACGCCGGTACTCCGTGCCGTAGCCCGTGCTGCCGCCGTAGTTAACGTCGAGGACGGCGAACCCCCTGCTCGTCCAGAACTGCGTTTCCAGGTCGAGGGTGGCAGAGGTCGCCCCCGTAGGCCCGCCGTGGCTGATGACGATCATGGGTGGCCGCTCGTCGGACGGGGCCTCGTAATCGCGGTTTGTGGGAGGGTAGTAGAAGGCGTGGGCGGTCTCGCCACCCTCCGTGGGAAACTCGACTCCCTCCGGCACCGAGAAATAGCTCGCGTCCACGTCAAGCGACGACGACTCCACGACCACCGTGTACGCTCCCGACTTCAGATCGAGCTTCACTACGGACTTCGGCTGTGTGGGAGAGCCGGAAATGAACGCCGCCCAGCCGTTGCCGACCTTCAGCGCCCCTCGCGCCAGATCCGTGAACGGGAGATCAAACGGCTTCAGCTTGCCCGAACGTGAGTCGATTCGTGCGATGTGCCAGAACCCGTCCTGCGTGTAGGAACAGATTATTTCGTCGGCCGACGCGAACCCGTAGCGCGCGCCTCCGAACTGCCACTGCGGGCCCGTGAACTCCGCCTCCATCGGACAGACATTCGTCGCCGAATCGCTGCCGTCCCAGCGGTAGAGGTTCCACCAGCCCGTCCGGTCGGAGACGAAGTACAGCCTCCCATCCGGCGACCACAGCGGCTCACCGATGGACTCCCCTCCATCGCCCGCGACGAGTCGCACGTTGGCGGTTGTTCCGTCTTCGTCCACGTCGGCCATCCACAGCTCCGTCTCGTCCCACGGCATGTTCGGGTGGTCCCACGCGAGCCAGCAGACCCGGTCGCCGTTCGGACTGACGCGGGGCGACGAGTAGAAGTCGTTGCCTTGGGCGATTGTCTCGATCTCACCGCTAGCTATGCCGATGGCGACGACTTTGTTGGCCGGCTCCTCATCGGGCTGCGAGTGGTCCTCGCACACGCACAGGATGCGGCCATGCTGTTGGTCGAATTCGAGGTCGGCGTACCGCCGGGAGTCGTCGGGAGTCAGGGGAATCGGCGCCTCACCCGCCCTGTGCGCGTACACCCGCTGGTCGGAGTCGTTGGTGAAGTACACCACGCCGTCGTGCACGGTGAACGTGCCTCCACCGTACTCATGCACACGATTGCGGACGTTGAAGCCCGCAGGAGTCACGTCACTCTTCTCGCCGTCGGTCGACTGGCGTACAATGACGCTCCGCCCGCCTTCCCACGGACGGGTCTCCGTCCAGTACAGGTCGTCGCCGTCGATGGCTACCTGCGCCAGCCCGAACGACTCCGAGGCGATGGCGGTCGCCGTGATCGGCGACTTCCAAGAACCGTAGGGGGCGATGCTTTTCTGCGTCATTCGGTCTTCTCCGGTCGTGTCAGGACTATGCGACTTCCCACTTAGGGCCTTCTGAAGTGTCGGTCACGGTGTAGCCCAATTCGGCAATTTGGTCCCGAAGCGCGTCGGCCCTGTCCCAGTCCTTCGTGCGGCGGGCCTCCTCGCGCTCTTCGATGAGCGCATCGGCTTCGTCGGACAGAGACGATGCGGAGTTCTCCCGCCTGGTTTGTGCTGCAATCATCTCTTCCCAAACTTCCGGGCGGATGCCCTCGGATGCGTCAGGGATGCGGACATCTCCAAGCTCGTTCATGGGGAAGTCCGAGCCGGACTTGTGTATCCGCTCCTTCCCGTCGTCAACGAGCGTGACCGTTCCCTTGCCCATAACCCTGCACACCTGCTCCGAAAAATCGAGCGTGAGTGCGGTGTGCTCGTCTATGCCCACGACGACGGTGCCGTTCGAGAGGGTGGGGAGAAGGGTCTCCAGTCTGGCCCTGCCGATGTAGCACCGGCTCGTGTCCAGGTTCGCGCCCCCCTCCGTATTGTTCCAGTGGGTGACGCAAGCGATCTTGAGGCCGAAGAGACCGAGCAGGTCGAGCCCCGGTATCCAGTGCGGGTCGTCGCCCACCTTGTAGATCTCGTAGATGGGCACCGCCGTCTCGCCAATGGCTATCGCCGCGCTGCTGGCGAACGTCAAACACGCCCCAAGCCGGTGCCGCGCCTTAATCATGTCCCATGCGTAGCTACCCGTCAGATGGCGCACGGCATAGCTCGGACTCCCCGGCCCCATGAAGATGCAGCCCGCGTCGAGTAGAGGCCGCAGGATGTCGGGGTTGTTCGTGCCGAACTCCGTGTCGCGCCGCCGCGCAGGGATAACGGTCACATCGGGCTTGTAGTTCTGCAGCCGGTGCCGGATGAAATCGGAAACGCGACTTGCCACGTGCGCCGAGTTCAGCTCGAACCCAGCCGGAGTCTCCATGACCGCGACCTTCACCGGCTTCGGCAGCCTTTCAAACGCCGGTTCGTACAGTGCACGACCGCTCGGCGCGGTCTCTCCCGATCCTATCAGCGTTATCAGTCCAGGCGTCGGCATGGTGGTTCCTTGGTCGATAGCACATCGTACCATACGGCGCGGCTACCCGAACGGGAACTCCGCCCAGCGAACGTCACCGAGAAAGTTGTGGGATGACCCGTATACCGTCCGCGAGCGCGATCGGGACGAAGGCGTTCCAACCAATCCTTAAGGTGACCCTACAGGAACCGGCGCGACAGGAGTCGGCGTAAAGTTTGGATCGGGAACTGCTCCGGGTACCTCTACCGAGACGTACTTCCAATCAGATGTGTAGCCTTCGGGGATGAATGTGTCCCCTGACCTCTTGGTCTTGCGGTACCGAATTCGGAACGTGTAGGGACCCGGTTCCACACCACTGTAAATGTACTCAAAATGACCCCCGCCTATACTATGGATCCCGACTTTGCTGGGTTTGCGCCATTCGCTCGTCTCGCCGTCCCATACCTGCACCTCGTCATAGGTCGCGCCGCCAGGGTACACAGCGTCGCTCCTGTTCCAGGCGAGCGTGACGGTTGGCACTGACGAGCCGCTTCTCTCTGTCGTGCCTGCCTTCGCCGTGAGATTGAATACCTCTGGAATCCATGGCCGCGGGCCCGGGTCTGGCGGTTTGGGCCCCTCCGGACGGATGCGGAGCATTAGTCTGTGCCCCCAACGCCACGGCTGGTCGGGTTCCTTCCAGGTAAGCGTTCTGCTGCCCCTGTCCACCGTCGCGTCGGCCACGGATAGTGTGAGACGCACCTCCCCATTGAGGTCGACAACGTCTATGTCGAAACCGTCGAGCGACACGTACGGTTCCAAGTGCATGGACACGGTTCCGGCGAGCCATTCCAGAGACCGAATCGTAGTTGTCTCGCCGTTGACTGTGAAGTCCGCTGGCTGAAGAACACCTCCGTCCTCTGAGACGCCAACTGCGCTCGCCAAATCCACCGGATCGAAGAAAGCTTCGTGGAGTGTACTTTCCACGGATGCCTGTACGGAGATCGTCCATTCGGAAGATCGGACGAGCGTGAAGCCGTTTGGCATGAAGTCTGGGCAGAGAGATTCGATGTAGGGTTCGTTGTACCACACTACATCATACTTGCCGATGGGCAACGGTCGTACCGCTATGAGCGACTCGTAGAATCCGTTGCTCGCCGAGTCATCGTCGTCATCGAGCGTCACCGCGAAGAGTCCCTTGTCGGGCCCGTCCAGCCACGGATCGCTGTAATCTATGACGTCTGTCTTGCGGTCGTACCTATCCCACATCTGCACTATTGTTCCTGCCGGCAACCCGGAAGGCAGTTTCTCCGTGGTCTGATAGGGGTAATAAGACTTGCCACTATACCGGAAGTGTGGCTCAGCAATCAGAACGCTCTCTATACAGTCTGTGTAACCGGGTACGCCTCTTCCCTTCTCGACCACCGCTTCGAACGCCTCTATACGGGAACGGAGGTCGGTGAGCGATATGACGACCGGCGTCGGCCCTTCCCTGGATAACTCCGATGAGCTCACGAACCGTGGCGCGCTGCCGTCCCCAGTCAGCGGAACGGTGTTGTTACCGTTACGCTCGAAGGACGGCTCATAATTGCCATAGACGGCAGGTGGTGGAAGGAATTCGTCGCCTACCTCAGGGAGCCACGACCTTTCGTAGGATTCGGGTCTATCGACGAAAGAGTGTGGGGCAAAACCCCTGTCGGTAAAGAAGAGCGTCTTCTCATCATCCTCGTCATACTTTAGAAATAGAACGGCTTTTCTGGTGTCCCATAACGGGCTTCTCGTGGACCACCACGTAACTGCGTCGGCCTCGGTCTCTTGCTTCAGATGCAAGAAGTGCATAAGGCCGTCCTTCAGGTAAATCGTTCTCATTAGGGGAATCTCGACAAGAACCTCTGTTGGCCCGGTTCCCATGAGATACTCGTCGATGTCGAAGCGGAGATCCAGCGTCGCCGTGCAAGCAGGGGCGGGGGTTTTGCCTGGCGGAATTTCCGCCTCACTGAACCGGGATTTGGGGCTTGGGAGGGATGTAGTTCGAATTGAAACGGATGCCAGCGAGGCGTGGACAACAATGTCTGAGTAGTAGAGCAAGTACTCCAGCGCAGGGTGCGTGTACACGAACCTATCGACATCCCCTGGAACTGTAGGTTCACGTATCCACCAGTCCGGTTCGGGTGTCGCCGGGCAGGAATCGGCATTGGGCGGGAGGCTTGCAGCTACGATTGCCGTTGGGATTGGCGTGGGCGAAGAAATGGGAGATGGAGTCGGTGCAGGCATGTGTGTTGCTGTGGGCGTCGATAATGGATCGGCTTCAATATCAGAAGGCGTAGTTGCGGTGGGCCTACCCTCTCCGCACGCTGAAATCACTAGAATACTCAGCGTGATTGCAAGAAGTACCGACGACTTCATTACTGCGGGTCGTGTATGTGGAGCTTGATCTGGTCGCTGGCCCGACAAGGCTGGTTACCTCTCCCCTATGCTACTACGCACATTCCGTTTATCGCATAGGCCAACTTGCCAATGGAGGAGCGAAATCCTACCGGCGTGGCGGACCAAAGCTCAATTCCTACACTTCCACTCGCACCCCGCCCCCTCCGACGTACCCCCCCTCAAAGCACGTCCGGCTTGCCGTCCTGCATCCGCAGGTATTCGAGGAACCGCGTTTCGAGCTGCGGCTTGGTGAGGAAGACGCCTCTACGCGCAGTCGTGATGGTGGTGCTCTCGCGCTGCTCGACGCCGCGCTGGATCATGCAGAAGTGGGCCGCCTGCACCACGGCGATGACTCCCAGCGGCTCAAGGTGATCGTCGATTGCCCGCGCTATCTGCTGCGTCATGCGCTCCTGTATCTGCAGCCGCCTCGCAAACAGCGTGACGACCCTCGAAATCTTCGAGAGGCCGGTGACGATCCTGCTCTGCGGGTTCGGGATGTACGCCACGTGCGCTGTGCCCCTGAAGGGGGCCATGTGGTGCTCGCACGTCGACGTGAAGTGGATGTTGTCCACGATTATCATGTCGTCGGACCCGACGGGGTAGTCGTCGTTGTCCATCTCGAAGATCACCCGCAGGTGGTCTTCAGGACTCGCCGCCGTCCCCTGCGTGTAGGTCAGCAGTGCCTCGGCCCAACGCTCCGGGGTCCGCTGGAGTCCCTTCCGTTCGGGGTCCTCGCCGAGAAGCTCAAGTACCTTCCTGAGGAGCGGTACGAGTTGGTGGACTCGTTGCTCTTTGGAAAGTCCGTTCATCCTGTTCCCGTTCTCGAATTGCAGGTTGTCGGTAATGGTGTTTGTCATGGTCACTCTCTATAGGCTGCGTAGCTCGAAGGCGTTTCCCACAGGCGTACCTCCTTGACGTCGATGCCCATGTCTCGCGCCTGTACGTATATCAGCTTTGAGATGCTCTCCGCAGTCGGATTCTCGTCGATCAGGTACATCGGCTCCTCCAGCGTGCGCAGCGCGGGAACGGCCTCGTCCTCACGATTCAGAATCATCCTGTGATCGAGGTTTTCGTCAATCCATCCCTTGACGGCATCGCGGATGTCCGAGAAGTCCATCACCACGCCCAGCTCGTCCAGCTCTTCCGCCTCGACCTCGATCTCGACGAGGCCGTTATGCCCGTGCAGGTGGCGGCACTTCCCCTTGTGGCCGATCAGCCGATGACCGTAGCAGAAGCCGATGGTCTTGGTGACGCTGTACCTTGGCATGTGAACGGCTCCCCTCAGTCCACGCCCGGCCCTGCCAGGTGTCGTCCCGAGTCCACGCGGATCACCTGCCCCGTGATCGACTCGCTCGAAAGCAGGCTCACGATGATCTCCCCCATGTCTTCAGCCGAAGACTCACGCTTCAGCGGCGTCTTGTCCAGTACGTCGCGCTGCCACGACGACTCACTGATCTCGGGCGGTCGCATCGTCGGCCCCGGGGCGATGGCGTTCACCAGTATCCCCGCGTCGGCGAGCTCGACCGCGAAGCTCCTCGTCATGAAGTCAATGGCCGCCTTCGCAGTCAGGTAGGGCAGGTAGTTTTTGTAGGGCGTTTCCCACGCCGCCCAGTCGCTGAACTGCACGATGTGCCCCTTGGTCGGGCCGTCGTTTTCCATCATCACCCTTGCGGCGTGTACGTTGAGCAGGTAGTTCCCTTTCGCGAACGACATGGCCGCATCCCAAGCTGCGCCGTCCAGCGTCTCGAACGGGTTGCGCGGGAACCCTGCGGCCAAGTTCACCACGAACGACAGGTCGCCAAGACCGTCGCTTGCCGCCTGAACGATCCGCGCAACGTCGTCCTCGTCGCTCAGGTCCCCGCCTATGAGGGTCGTACGTTCCGTCAGTCCTGCGACCTCCTCATTCAGTTGCTCGGCCTCCTGCCGGGACGAGCGGTACACGATCGCGAGGTTGACGCCCTCCCTCGCCAGCCGGTGGGCAACGACCCCACCGACCCTCTTGGTCCCAACGAGAATCGCCCCCCGACCTCGAAGCTTGAGCACATCTGCCTCCCCTTTTCGCCTCTGCGTTCATATTAGCGCATAGGCCGTTGAGGAGAAACCGCGCCCCCACGTTGGGTGGGTCTCCCCAGGCGAGAAGGGCAGACGATGGCGGCATACCGGCTACTTTCAAGAGGATTCCGGTAGGAGGCTGTTGCTTTGTGCCTGTATTTCAGGGATTATGGCGCTGTAACGACGAGTTGCTATTGTTTCATCTCAAAGCCCGGCGTCCTTAGCTAGGAGGGCACATGCATACTAAGGAACACATCGACTACCGAGAAGATGACAAGGAAATCTGGGAATCGGAGCTGGAGAGCTGGGTGCCCCAGCGCGTCTACGACTGCCACATGCACATGCTCGACAACAGCCTCATCGCCGAAGGCACCAAGTACAGGGACCTGTATCCCGACACCGACTTCGAGACGGTGAAGGCGTGGCACAATCTGGTGCTGCCGGGAAGGGAGACGCACTTCCTGATGCTGGGCAGACCTGCGACCGGCACGGACGTGTACGGCCACAACACGTTCATGCACCGGGAGATGCAGTCCGACCCCCTCTCGCGCCGGAACCGGCTAACCATGCCGAGCGACACCCCGAAAGAGATCGAGCGCGACGTCAAAGAGCGGGGCTTCATCGGCCTGAAGGTGTACCGCTTCTACTCCGTCACGGGTGACATGAAGGACTGCCGCATCCACGAGTTTCTGCCCCACGAGCAGATGGAGGTCGCCAGCGACCTGGGACTGTGGGTGACGATGCACTTGTCCCGTGCCGGGGGCGGAGACGAGGAGAACCTGCGTGACCTTGAGGAGTACACCGCCAAACGATATCCGGGGATTCGATGGATACTCGCCCACTGCGCGCGGTCGTTCGTCTACTGGCAGATGGAGTATGGAATAGACCGCCTCAAGCAGATGCCGAACATCTGGTACGACACCTCCGCGGTGACGGATGTTCGCCCATTCATCACGCTTTTCCGCGAGGAGGATCACCGGCGCATCTTCTACGGCACCGACGGCATCGAGTCGGTCTCGTTCCACGGCTCGTACACGGCATTCGGCAAGACACACCAGATGGTCGAGACCGACAAGGTGCCGTATCTGCACTTCGACCACTCGGACTACCGGCCTGTCATCTGCCTGTACGAGCAGCTCCTCGCGATGAAGCAGGCTGCTGCGTTTGCCGGACTCACCCGCGATCAAATCGAGGACATCTTCTGGCGAAACGCCGTGCGGGAGTTGGAGATCGACTGGCCGGAGAGCTAGGTGGGCCTTTACCCTTACCTCAGCCCTCTCCCTCAGGGAATAGGCGGTATGCAAAGGCTTGCCAGTGATACTGTTCGCCATAGTGGTCGCAATCAGTCCCGTCGCTTCATCCCTTGACTGATAAACTGCACTTGTCAGTACCTATTGTCCATGCTATGTTGAACACGAGGGGGACACTCGAAGCGACGGAGCGCGACCTGTGAAAGCGCTTTGGCTTTTCCCCTTGCTCATCGTCCTACTGTCTTGCGAGCGAACCGATCCGGCGCCTACTCCAACGTCTACGCCTGAGCCAACCGCTACCACCATACCAACCTCCACGCCCACACCGACACCGGTTCCGCAGCCTCCACTGGGCCCAGGTGTGTACAAGGTTGGCGCCGACATCCAACCCGGGGTCTATGCAGGACGAGGGCGCAAATGCTATATGGAACGTCTCCGGGCGCTAGCGGGCCCTACCCAACTCTATTCCCCACTCGGCAGCTTCATCTCCTTCTATTTACCTTCCCAGTTATACATTGAGGTGAAGGCCGACGACTACTACTTCCGGACCGATTGCGAAGTCATCCCTCTCGCCGCTTGGCCAGCACCCGAAAAACCCTACGATGTGCTCGAATCGGGTATGTACTTGGTCGGTCGGGATATTCTCCCGGGCATATACATTGGTCAAGAAAGGTGGAATGGGTCAGACATTTTTGAATCGTGCAGTTGGACACGACTTCGCAGCGTCACCGGAATACCGTCGAAAGACCTCATTGCAAATGAGGACAGCGCTAAGCATCGACCTTGGCATGACCACGAGCGGCAAAGAGTCGCATATGTCGAAGTTCAAAAGTCCGACTATGCTCTGTATACAAGGTGCCAGCTCACGCTAACGGAGCTGGCAGACGTGCCAACGCCAACCCCCGTTCCGACCGCCACACCTTGGCCCACGCGAGAGGCAATCGATTTAATGACTACCCAAAGAGCGCCGCTTCTAGTAGTTCTACAAAATGACGGTAGCTATGGCGCTATTTCGGTCGAAGTCGTCTCCCGTGTTTATTTGAGACCGTTCAGACTTCGCGTCATCTTCGATGACAACCGTGACAACCGTTGCTTAAATCCCGACCGCATTTACCCCAATAGTACCGACCGCGTATCCGCGAACGGTCAATATCGCCTACACTGCTTCGGCAGCGACGATTTTCCTCGCGGTGGTCATGAGACGTTCACACGCGTATCCGCGTTTGCAAAGGAAGACGGTGGAGTAAATGCGTCGGAAGTCGAACTCACCTGTGAAAAGAATCGGCTGTCCAGTACGTGGATGAGTGTCTTCGCCTGCAATTGGATCGAGTAGCTCATGCCTCCAACGGGCATGTTCGCGCAGAAGG